>PLZL01000445.1 GCA_003152145.1 Limisphaerales bacterium | reverse complement strand
GCTGGGCGGTGACAAGCGGCGAGGACAGGGCGGTCGCACCGGCCACCGTGTCGAGAAATTTCAGTTCCCTCGCGCTGGCAGCAGACAATTGGCCCAGGACAATCCGCCGGTCCAGGCTAAAAACGCCGCGCCCCACGCCCGTCACGCGCAAGTGAGCGTTCAACAACGCCGCCGGATCAAGGCCGCTGGCGTCCGCGATTTTAACGCGCATCGAATCCCGTTCCGAGCGCAGTTCCAACTCCAGTCCCTTGCCGGCGGGACCGACGAAATTGACACGCCCTTCGACCGAGACCCAGCGCCGCTCGTCCAGGTTCGTCATGGCCTCGCCGATGACACCTGTCTCGACGACCGGCACGCCGGTCATGCCCAATTTGCCGACCTTCACCTCCGGATTGCCGATGAACAACAGACTTCCGTCGTCGGATCGCGTGGAAAAGATGTATTTACCGTCGTGAGGTGCGTCGAAAAATCCCGTGAACCGCAAGCCGACCATTTCGTCCTGCGTCCTGAATTGCAGGTTGAAATTGGTGGCGACCCCGGTTTTAACCGGTTGCAGCAGTGCATAATCCGGCACATTTTCCCAGAGTCCCTCATAACATTCCGCCCGCAGTCCCGGCAGGAAGACGGCTTGGCCGGACGAATCGTCCGTGGCGGTGCGCCAAAGCAATGCGCTGGGAATTCTTTCTGATTCACGGTTCGTGGTTTGACACGCCACCTCCAGAACGAAATCGCGGAATTGATTGAACCAGTCGAGTTCAAGCGGATGCCGTCCCGCCGTCAGCATGACCTCGCCGGTCCGGTTCGTCTGGATGTGAATGCCGTCGTTGTCCACGACCGGCACGGCGGAAATTTTCACACCCAAATCGCGCCGGCGAAGCAAACAGTGTTGTTCTTGAATCTCGATTAGGTCGCCGGGAAGCATCGCTTGTGTTTGCGACCCCAATTCGAGCAGTTCCAGGCACGTTTCATCCCGCGCCACCACGATGCCGATTTCCGGACGGCTCGCCGCGCAGACCGTGACAGTCAGATGGATGTCCCGGACGATGCGCGGCTCGGCTTCCAGAGCGCGCACCAACTGCCGCAGGTTGGTGATTGTTTCTGTCGCGGCCTGCAAGGGGATTGCGGCCGGCGGCAAAACTGTGGCAAGCGCCACATTGAAAAACAAAACCAAGTTTCTCAATTTATCGGCATGGCTGAATCTGATTGGATGGCCGGGCATATGCTATCCCAATATAGCCCATCAGAAATCATCCGGGCAACCATTCAGATTTTAGAAATTCGTTTTGCGGTTTATTCAGGGGTGAGCGACAGAAAATAAACATCGTCCTCACGCAATGGCAGCGTTGTCTCAAAATTACCATTGGAAGCCACGGTCGCGGTCGTTTCGGAAACCGGCTTTTCCGCCGACAAAGCCTCCAATTCCTTCACGGCTTCACGGCTCAAATCCGACGGACGGCCCAGTTCGAGATAGCGCGAATAGGGATCATTGTGGCCGTATCCGATTTGACAAACGGTCAGATGATAATTGCCCGGCAAAAGGTTTTTTAACCGGACCGTGACGTTTCCTTTTTCGCCCGCCGGATGCGGACGGAAGAAAAAGTCCTGGTTGCTCAACTTGCCGTCGGTCGGGTGCGTGATGTCCCACAACAAAACCTGCGCGCCGCCCCGGATGTTGGTGCAGACATACGATGACGCATCGGCGTTCTGCAGTTCCGTGCCGCCGAGCATCGCCAAAAATTGATAGGCCTAGAATGCCGGTTTGCGGATGCCTTCATAATTGATCAGTCCGAATCCGCCGTGAAATGGGCGCGCTGGCAGGCCGTTTTCCTCGAAGACATCCGTGAATGTCCAATGGCTCATCGAACTGACGGCCTCGGTGCGGCGTAACTGTTCGAGAATGAACGCGGCGGAAAAATACGAGTCATGCACCGGATCGCGCGGCGAATAGGACTCGCTCCATTCGGTGATGTGAACCGGCAGGCCGGGTTTGGGCGATTTTTGAATAATTGGAAATTGGCTGGTTGCGATGCGGGTTACGGAATGCAGGTCTGATGCCAGGTAAAGCTTCCTGTTGCCATATTGATCCAGACCGCTTGGCCCGCCGCCGAGTCCATAGGCGTGATAGCTGATAAAATCAATCGGCAGACTATTCTGCTGGCAAAAATCAATCAGTTCTTTCGTCCAAACGGGTCCGGCACCGGCGGGTCCGCCGACGATATAATTTGTGCTAACACTTTGCACCGCGCGGGCCGTGTGGTCGTAAAGCTCGAAATAAGGGACCATGGAATTTGTCGCCGGCTGCCAGAAAATCCGCAGATTCGGCTCGTTCCAAATTGCAGAACGCCACGTCTTCACTTCGTCTTCGCCGTAGCGTTCCGTCCAATGGTTCACCAGCGCGGTGATGAGCGCGTCCCATTTCGCGTAATCTTTTGGCGGCGTGACGGTTGCGTTCCACCAAAAAATTTTCCCGCTGCCGGATGCAAGCGCGTTCGGCATGAAACCAAATTCCACAAACGGCTTCATGCCGATGCTCAAAAGAAAATCGTAAACGTCGTCAATGTATTGCCAGTTGTAGCGCGGCTCGCCGTTCGGACCTTCGGAATAAACGCCCAGCTCGTCCTGCAACAATCCGTGCATCCGCAGACATTTGAAACCGATTTCGCGGCGACATTCCTCAAGCTGCCGCCGCCAGCCGTCGCACAAGCCTTCGGCGACGCGGCCAGCGCCCACGCAGTCCTGCCAGACCATCGAGCGCGGGCCTTTGATTTGTTTCAAATCGGCGCTGATGGTGCGACTTGAATCTGTTTCGGCACTTTGCACACCCAGCGAAAATGCGAGCATGATGGCCCCAAGAATTTTTGGATTAAAATGCAATTTAAGTTTCATAAACAGTTGCCGGTTGACGAAATCGAAGGAGTGTGCAAGCAGTTCGCTTTGTATCATTGTTTGAAAATCCGGTAATGTTGAGTCCCAATCAGTGGCGGCCAAATGCGAAATTCTCCGCTGCAATGGAGCAGCGCCATCATGTAGAGCAAACCTTCGTAGTAACGTTCCTGACCATCCGGCGTCGGCGTGTTCCAAAGCTCCTCCACAAATTTTCGCGCGCGCGGATTCGTGGCGGCGAGACTGGCGACGCCGTTCACCGCGACCAAACCTTGGGCGTGGCGCTCTTCCAAAGTCTTGCCGTCCAGCGTGAATTGGCAGCCGTAATTCGTTCCTTGCGATTCAAAAAATGCCTGCACTTTGTCGCTCAAATCCCGCTCGCGAACATCCTTGCCCCACCACGACCAGTCCACCGACCAGTTGCCCGCCGCGCGAAATGCGTCGTAGCTGAAGTTGGTGTTGCCACGACCGAACATGGTGACAAACGAGCCGTCAAAGTTTGCGTAGTTTGGATTCAAACCCGTGACCGCATGCGTGACACGCGGGAAAAAATCGCGGCTCGCCGTCGCGGCTTCGCGCCAAAACGCGAAATCTTCCGGCGGCCCCAACGCGACCACAATTCGTAAAACGCAGGCAAATGATACGATGGATCGGTGAAACGATTTCGTTCCGAACTGGGCGAGAACAAAACCATTTTGTGTTCGGCGTCGAACAGCGGCCCGGCGGTCACCATCCTATTTGTATTTCGCCAGGGGAATGTTCCGGTGATCGACTCGCGATGCCTCATTCGCGAGAGCAATTCATCAGCCTGCCCCGTGTAATTGTAAATGCCCCTGCCATTTTTCCAGCGGTGCGCGGCGAAATACAGCGCGGTCACATAATACTCCTCGCCATCCGGCGCCACGAATTGGCTCAACCGCGCGCCGTTCGTCCGCGCCTCCCACGCGAAGAATCCGAAGGACGGATGATTTGTTTCCGCGACATACAAATATGTTTTCGACCAATTCCAAAGCGCGTCGAACTCCGCTTTTTTGTTCAACTCGACGGCGATGATCATCCCGTAGGACAAACCTTCCGTTCGCACATCGTGGTGTTTGATGTCGGTGATGTATGCCAGCGGACCGTTGGAATTGCTTCCGGCGGGATAGTAAACGGTCTGGTTCGTCGGACTGCCATGAAACAATTGCTGGAACGCGCCATCAATTTTTTGCGAATTTCTCTTTTCGAGTGGCCGTTCTCGGCAAAAAGGTTCCGGTAATGGCCGGTCGTGTAGGCGCCGGCGCCGTCCGCGCCCGACGGATTTTCCGCTCCACGCGCTGAAGCCAGCGCAAAGAAAACAATCAACGCAAAATGTTTGTGAAATGTGGTCACAAATTTTTCACGGCAAAGTTATCCGGTAAAAGGCGCTCCCATTTGTGGCGGAATTGTCGCTGAACGAAGTCGTGCCGCCGGCGGACGGGAGGTTCGTCGCCGCGGTTGTCCAATTGGCATCGCCCAGAGAATTTTTCTTTTGCACTGTAAAACTTTGCGGCAACAACGACGATCCCGGCGGAACGGAATTCCACGCAAACGTGACGGACTTCGCGTTGGCGTTGTAGGCCACGTTGGTGACGCCGAACTGGAGCGGCGTCACCGCGGCATAACTCACGCCGTCATACCAGGTGCGGTTGGCGCTTGCCACGAGCGTGGTCATTGATCCAAGTGCAATCGCGTTGTCATCCACGAAAACACTGACCGTGTTGCTGCTCGACGCGGTCAAGCGACCGACGTATGCCTGATAAAGAAAATTCGTGGCGGCATTGGTAAGGACGAGCGTTGAGTTGTGATCGCCCGGTTGAACTATTTTGCACGCCATCTGGCGATAAACCTGCATTTGGTTTGTCGTCATTCCAGCCATGATCCGCCAGTCGGAGCCGGACAGCGGATTTCCCCAAAAGTTGACCCACATATCGTAAGTTCCCGGGCCTGGGACAAGCACCGTTGTTTCAAGCGTCGGCGCCTCTTCGGCCACAACGTCGGCTGACGCAAGAACGTCTCCGTTGTTGCCGGTCGTCGTCCGCAAATGCCACTGGCCCGTGCCGGTTCCGGTCACCGGCGCCGCGCCGGTGGCGAGCGTGGTGTTCGTCGTGTTCGCGTCCACGTAGGTCATTTTGACGGGAACTTCCGCGTGCCGCTCCACGAGTCCGACCGGCGCGCCGTCAATGCTTTGCGCGGAATTATAGGTCGCTCGAAACCACAGCAGCGCGAGGTTGTTCGTGTCCCAAGCCGGAACAATTGGACGCAGATTGTCGTGTGTGGAGTTTTGCGTGATCGGCGTCCAGGTAAAACTCGCGCCGTGGTCCGTCGTCACGCCTTTCCAAATTTCGTGAAAATTGGAATATGGCGGATTCGTGTCTGTCACGCCGAATTGCACTGCGCGCGGATCGTATTTGGTGGAAATGAAAACTGTGTTGGGATCGTTCGGACTCAAACAACCGAGCCCGACGTAATCCGCTTCGGACGAATACAGTTTTGTCCCCGCCTGGCAAAGATACGTGTCATTCCAGTTCGTTCCGTCGTAACGGCAGAAAAAGAACGCGTGGTTCGGCGCAATGCTGTCGTCGTTGCCGTTGACGTTATTGTTGATTCGCGTGGCGATGATGGCCTGCACCGTGCCATCGGAATAACTCTGCACGTCATCGTTCCAGCAGCGATAATTCGTCTGGCCCGGCGGAGAGGCATCAGAGCCAACAATTAAATTTCCACGCGCCTTGTCAATCACCGAGCGCTCGTCGCAATACCACGTCCAGTTTCCGTTGTCATTGAATTGCATTAAATTTCCCGCGACCAAATCCGGCGGCAATGGCAGCACAATGGACGCAGGAGGCGTGCCCGGCCCACCGGCGTCCAGTTCAGCCACTGTGAACGTGTTTGTCGCCATGCCGAACAAAAACTTATCCATGTCCAAACCGTTCTCTCTCGCTCCAATTTGAAATGTCTGCGTCAGATTTCCCGCGCTGACGGTGAAGCCCGCGTTGCCGGTAAGCTGGGATAAATTGATCCACTTCCAAACTTGTGTTCCCGCGCCTCCGCCGCCGGTCACAATGTCTGTGCTTGCCGTAAATCCAAGATTGCCAGACCGTTCACCAAAATCCAATCCGAACCAGTCGTGGGCGACTTGCTGCCGAAGCCGTTTGCGTAAAAAAGGCTGTCATCGCTGAACGCGCCCGATCCGACCCGAACCCGCGCGTAATGTTGATACGTTCCGGCAGCGGGAAATGTGACGGTGTAACTCGCCACGCGTGCGGCGCTGCCGGGATTGCTTCCCGCTCCGTCAGACAGGATGGTGATGTAAGCCGGGCTGCTGCTGTTACTCATGGCAAAGTCCGAACCGAGCGTGCCGGATTCAGCTTCAAAAGCAACGGATGCGCCAAAGGCCGAAGTCAGAAAACTCAAAGCGTAAAGTCACATACTTGTTGTTGGACTGCGGCCCGTAGCTCACCGTGGTGGCGGCGACGGAGTCGCCGTAACCCAGCCGCGCGACGCCATTGCTCCAGCCGCTGTCGTCGTAACCGATCTGCGTCCAATTTGCGCCGATCAGGATGAGCATCACGTCCGGAATGGCATTGGTGAGCGCCTGAGGGACAATGTATTGCAGGTAGTTTAGCCCGGACGAATACTCATGCCCGTCGCCGAAAAGGCCGGGAGCAGCGACCACCGCGCCGCAATGACCTTCGTGCTGGCGCTTCGTGAACCCCGCAACCGCGCCGGAAGTCTCGCGCCTCACGAAACGGGAAGCCGTTGGCTTCCAACAGCGGTTGCAGCGGCTTGCGCCAGGCGCCTTGGACGACGCAATCGTCGGTGATCGAATCACCAACGGGCATGATCTTGAGCGGATTGGCGGTGTTGTAATTGTCGAGCACAATCTGTCCGCGCACAGTCACGCCCGCGAATAGGAGCAACAGGCAAAACAAACTCCGGTTGCTACTTAAAATCATGCGATAGGATGTCCGCGCGAATTCGTGCAATGCCAATGTAAATCTCATGGACGCACCTTCAGCACGACGACGCTGTTCGGCGGCAGCGTGTAAATAAAATCGGGCTTGATCTGACGCACCGTCGTTGTGGTCGGAACGATCTTTTTGGGATCAGTGATTGAGTTTGTGTCCTCGGGTTTTCCGGCCAGGGTGATCGCGCTTCCCTTGGACGCGAGCGAGGCGATGCCTTTGAGATGGATGTTCAGCGATTCCGCATTAGTCTGCGGATTCACCAACTTGAGAATGATTTCACCGGTCTTGCTGTCGCGAGTTGCGCAGCCTTGGACGGCTGTTTCGAGAGACGCGGTGGAGAGGATTTCATCGCCAAGATTCCGGCTGAACATCTGTATCGCGTAATAGCTCGGCGAACCGTAAGCCGAAATCGCGTCGTAACCAATGAGGTCTGGACGCCATTGCCGCGCACCGGGGTTCACGTTGACGAAGAGAGGCGCGTAACATTGCATTTTAATGAGGTCGGAATTGCGTTCCATCGCCGCCATAAATACCGCATCGCCGATGGCGGATTTCAAAGAAGGCGTAGGCGGCAGTTTTCGGGAACCCTCTTCCCACGGCTTCAATTTAGCGTCTTCATACGCCGCCCATTCGCCCACGAAAATTTCGGGACCGGAACGGTCGTATTTGCGGGCATATCCCGGTGACGTGTGGATGAATTCGTCCGTGGGACGGTAATAATGTTCGTCAAGCAAGTCCGGCTTGCGGCTCTGGACGCGGAGATTTGCCGGCTGCTCGTTCCCGACGGTGGAAATAACTTTAAGCTGCGGGTATCGCGCTTTGATGGCGTCATAAAATTGCGCAAAACGCCCGTCATAACTTTTTGATTTGTCGAAAAAGTCTTCGTTGCCGACCTCAACGCAAGTGAGTTTAAACGGCGCCGGGTGGCCGTCTTGGGCGCGGCGGGCGCCCCAGGTCGTATTCACATCACCCGTCACATATTCAATCTCGTCGAGCGCGTCCTGCACGAATGGTGCGAGATCGGGACCCGGGTTAACGTGCGCCCCTTTGAGTGAATAACCGGCATAAACTGCCAGCACGGGTTCCGCCTTCATGTCTTCGCACCACTCGAGAAATTCCAAAAGCCCCAGCCCGTCCGTCGAACGATAACCCCACGGACACGGATGACCGTGCCGTTGTTCGATCGGGCCGATGGTTTTCTCCCAATCAAATCGCGTTTCAATCGTGTCGCCTTCGACATAATTGCCGCCGGGAAAGCGCAGGAATTTCGGATTCAAATCCACCAGCATTTGCATCAAGTCCTTGCGAAAACCGTTCGGTTGGTTATTCCAGGTCGGCGGGAAAATCGACACCAAACCGAACCAGACGGTTCCCGGTTGATTGAGCGTGATTACAAAATGCGCCTTTGCCGTAGGAGTAACTCGACCGGTCTTGAGAGTCACTTCAAATTTTTTCCAGTCCGTTGTGAGTCCTGAAAATCTTCCCGTCGCGTAAACAGTCTTTCCGTCATCGCTGACAATGGACACGGTAACCGGCCAGGAAAAATTGGATTCCGCTTTGGCGAAAATTGAAGCGCGATAAGTTGTCTTCGGCCGCACTGGAATGCCCCAGTAACCGCTGTTGGCAACACCCGCAGAATGTTTCTTTTCCGCCTTTGCCACCGTCAGCCGCAAACTGTTCGTAAGTTTGTCATTAAAGGAATTTGCCGGGTCGAGCGCGATGGACGCCGCGGTATTGGTGTCGCTTACCACTGACCAATGGACCGGTGTCGTCACGCTGTCGAGAAAAGCGCGGTTTTGGATCAGTTCGGCGTAAAGGCCGCCATCGTAGGAATGATTGATTTCCTCGGTCATCAGCCCATAAAGAGTCGGGCTGATTTTTCCAACCGGTTGACTTGCGTCAACCGTAAATGTTGGAGTGGCCGCGAGACAGGCAAGCGCCGTGGTTGTATAAATCAGGAGTCCAGTGATTTTTTTCATAGTGCGTGGGTTACGGAAAACGCAGAATAAAAAATTGCCGTGGAGGAATAAAGTCAAAAAGGTTGGTAAAGTTGAAACAGCCGATACCAAACCGCTTGCGACCGTGGCCCGGTTCGCACCGCTCAACGAATCTTTCCGCGGCACGGAACAGGATGTTTATCCTCGTTAATTCGCCTTTATTACGGCGCCAGACGATAGAACACGGCGTTCGACTTAATCATCGGAGCCGAGTAACTGTTGGCGGCGTCACTTCCCGGTATGGTCACCCAATTAGTGTTCAAACCATTCGCCAGCGTATTAGTCTGGCTTTGCAGATGCACGCCCGTCCAAACCGCCGGCCACGACAGGTTCACATTCCCACCCGCCTGCGCCGCCGCAGTGAATGCCATCGGCGTTGCCGTGACGGTGGACACCGTCACCGACCCGTCTNNCCGTAATTGACCAGTTTCAACGTCCCGCCCGTGGCGGTGAGGTTGTTGGCCACCAGGTAAACGCTGTTCGACGGCGACAACGACTTGTTCACCGTGGCTTGAATGGTTCCAGATGAGATGGTCATGTTGTTCGACACGCTCAACGTGCCAATCGTGCCGGCAGCGGCCGGAGCCAGCGTGCCGCCGCTCACGTTCATGTCGCCGCCGACCGAGCTGACCACCAGCGTGCCATTGCTGACCGTGGTAGAGCCAGTATAAGTGTTTGCGGCGGTAAGCGTGAGTGTGCCGGAGCCATTTTGCACTACCGAACCCCCTCCGCTGATGGGGTTGGTGAAAGTCACGTTGTCCGAGCGGTTGAAAACGAGCTGGCCATTGTTAGTGACGTTGCCGCTGCCGACGGTGCCGCTCGTGCCACCCGCACCGACTTGCAGCGTGGCTCCGCTGATGGTCGTGCCGCCGGTATAGATGTTCGCGCGGGAAAGCGTGAGCGTGCCGCTTTTCACCGTCAACGATATGGGGCCGGAAATAGCGCCGGAGAGAGTTTGCGGCGAGTTTCCATCGTAGATGATCGGGGTTAGCACGCCTGAATTGTTATTGATGGCCTGCGTGGTGAGAAGGTTGTTGGTCTTGAGGATTAATGTGCCGGCGTTAATCACGAACGGGCTGGCAATGACGCCCATGGTGCCGCTTACCACAGGAACGGAGGAAGGGGCAGTCCAAGTCACGGTGCCAGACGTCAATATGGCGAGGGTCACAGTGGTGCCATTATGGGTGACCATCTTATTGGTGATTCCCCAATCTCCGATTCCGTCAAGGATTATCGTATATGCGATGCCGCCGCCCGCCTGCCAAGTCAAGCTTGAGTTAATGATGACCGGGTTCGCTGAATTGTTTATCCAATCGAAAGTGCCTCCCGACGGACGCATGGTAAAATCCAGATCATTNNATTCGGACAGGTAAGCGTCACCGGACTGGTCTGACCCGGAGTGAGGTCGAGGCTGATTCCATTTGCGCCGAAATCGCCCCCGATGGCAAAACCAGTATGGTCGTGACCATCAAAAGTGACCAGATTCATGGGCCCAGGCACTCCGCCGTTAAATGTGGCTGTGACTCCGACGCCAATCGCACCCGGACCACCATTCCAATTGGTGGAAACTCCGATGTTATTCCCGTTAGGAGCTGTGACGACGGGGTTGGTCCAGATGATAACCTGGCCAAAGGCAGCCGTCGTGGCGAAGGCGCAGCACAAAAGGATGGTGAGTTTGAGGAGTGTGAGTTTGGTTTTCATAGGTTGCAGGGTTTCGACTTTATTACGGCGCCAGACGATAGAACACGGACCCGTTTGTCGTATTCAGTATGTTCGTAAAACCGTTGGCAGCGTCGGTTCCCGGTATGGTGACCCAATTGGTGCCCAGACCATTCGCCAGCGCATTGGTCTGGCTTTGTAGATGCAGGCCCGTCCAAGCGGCCGGCCACGACAGGTTCACCTGCCCGCCCGAAACCGTCGCGGTGATTGTTGGCGGTGGCGCAACGGAGGTGATGTTCAGGAGAAGCGTGGGATCGCCTGGTCCGATCGAAAGGTTGCCACCAAAGCCGCTCAAAGTTCCAAGGCTGAACGTCGGTGTTGAACCGCTGGCCCACTTGAGCAACGGATAACTTGACCCTACGGTGAACGTGCCGCTGTTGACGTTGATGGTGACCGTGCCGGCGGATAAAATAGTTCCCGCCGCAATCAGCGCGGTCGTCGTGCTGCTGACGCTGTTGAATTCCAACGTCGCACCGCTGCTCGTTCCCACAGTCAGCGCGGCCGGGGTGACTTGTGTGCCGGTGACATTGACACCGAGAGCCGCGCCGGCGGCGACGCTGATGTTGCCGGTGCCGGTCTTCGGGCCTTGAAATACCAATTTACCGACGCGGATAGTGGTCAATCCGCTGTAAGTGCTCGTGCCGGCAAGGGTGAGCGTGCCGTTGCCGGATTTGGTGAGCGTGCCGCCGCTGCTGCCCAGTGCGCTCGACAACGCTATGAGTTGTCCGCCGGTGTCAAAATTATACACCTGATTGGGATTCGTGCTGAAGCGCGAAGAATAATCGAAGCTGTTGTTCACGCTCCATCCCAGCGTGCCACCGGTAAAGGAAATCGTGTTGCCTTCACCGAGCGGGCCGGAAACTCCGGCGTTTTCAGCGCGGTTGACGATCAACTCGCCTCCGCTGTTGGTGATGTTGCCGGTAAAGGTGCTCGCGCCTGAAAGCGTGAGCGTGCCGCTTTTCACCGTCAGCGTGATGGGGCCGGAAACAACACCGCCGAGAGTTTGCGGCGAGTTCCCATCGTAGATGATCGGGGTTGGAGTGGCTCCATTGTTTGTGATATTCTGGTTGGCGAGAAGGCCGTTGGTCTTGAGGATCAAAATGCCGGCGTTAATCGTGAACGGGCTAAGAATGCCGCCAATGGACAGAGGGCCGATGGAAGGGCCGGACCAAGTCCATGTGCCGGTCCCCAACTTGGCAAGGCTAATGCCACCGCCGCCATGGGTTTGAAGTTGATTGGTGATTCCCCAATCTCCGGTTCCGTCAAGGATGAGCGTATAGACCGCACCGCCGCCCTGCTGCCAAGACACGTTGGGGTAAATGATGACCGGGTGCGCTGAATTGTTTACAAAATCGTGGGTGGCTCCCGCTGGCCGCATGGTAAAATCCAAATCATTTGCAGAGTTATCCCCCAAAGTCAATTGTCCGGCGCCACTGTCAACTATGATTGTGTTCAAGCCTATTGTGACGGCACTGAAATTCGAAGAGACAATCTGAACCGGATTGGTTTGAGTCGAAGTGATGTGAATGTTAATTCCCACTGAGCCGAAACTGCCACCGATGGGGCCGACGCCGGCGCCAAAGTTATGGTCAATACCATCGCTGGAGAATACATTCATANNCCACGTAAGCGTCTGGCCAAAGGCTGCCGTCGTTACGAAGATGCAGCACAAAAGGATGGTGAGTTTGAGAATTCCGAGTCTGGTTTTCATGAGCGCACTTCATTAACTACAGGGTTGAATTTCGGAAGTGAAATCGGCAGGGTTGGTTTTTTTCGTCATCAGTCCGAAGAACGTCGGGCTGACCTTGCCGGCGGGATGGCCCGGGTCAATGGTAAAAGTTGGGTTCGCCACGGCGGAAAGTGTCGTTTTTGCAGAAACGAGGAGCGCAACGATTGTCTTCATTGTGCGTGGGTTTATGGAAGACGAAGTATAAGAAATTGCTGGGGGATACTCAAGTCAAAAAAGTTGGTCAAATTGAACCCTCCTCGCGGTCCAAACTGGTTCGTCGCAATAACCGTCCAGTTCGTGACCGGCAATGCGAGATTGGTTGACGCCAATGTGTAAAAGAAAGTTCCCGGGGCGTTGCCGTTCGTGCCGGCGGCGACAACATTTCCTCCGAGCATCTGGACGCTCGTGATGCGCGGCGGTGTGATGAGCGCCGGGTTGGTCGAGGTGATGAAAATCGTGCCGTCCACGGAAATCCAGTTTGTGTTCCAAAGCAATCCCGCGCCGGGCGCGGCGGGAACGATGCTGCCAAACGCGCCGGAATAGTTGGACGCGCTGAACAGTTTGATCGTGTCGCCGTAAGCGAGCGCCGGGCCAAAGTTGCTCAACGTCAGCGTGCCGCCGTAAGTGATGTTGCTCGCAACGAGCAGCGACGTGAAATTGGTTTTGTTCATCGCGGCGCGCAAATTCCCGGCGAGCGCGATGCGGTTGCTGATGTTCAGGGGAACCGCCAACGCAGTCACGTCCAACGTGGCGTTGGTGCTCACGCCGAGTTGCGCGTTGTTAAAAGTGGCAGTGCCAAGCACTGCGAGCGTGCTGTTGCTGACAACCAAATTTCCGGTCGCACTGTTGCTGGCGGCAATTTGCAAAATGCCACCGCCGCTGCACAAAAGATTGCCCGCGCCGACAATCGGATTTGAGATCGTCAGTGTCAGGCCGGCTCCGATTTGCAAAGAGCCGCCGCCGGAATTGAGCGTCACGTTGCCACCGGAATTGTTGATGGCGAAGCTCGCCGTCGGCTGGAAGGTGGCATTGTTCAAAACCAGTCTCGCGCCCGAACCACCCAGATTCTTCGGGTCGCCGATTTGGATGGCGCCACCGCTGCCGACAATGATTTGCCCGCTGAACCCGATGTTGTTGCCCGAATAAATCACGCTGCAATCGTTGGAGAGCGAAGCGCTGCCGCTGATGTTGGCGGAGATGCCGATGTAGCGAGCGGTGGTTCCCAAACCGCTCACATACGAATTGCTGACAACCTTCATGTTTCCCGCAACCCACTCGATGCCGCTGGCACCACTGTTGACTCCTTGCCCCAGAACGCCGCCGGACATGATCAGATTATTGATGACGACGGTGGCTCCGCTCGGGCCTTTCAACAATAGACTGCCTGCGGTCGCTGGCGCGCCCGGTGACAATGTCAGCGAAGCGCCTCCGAACGTTGAGCTCCCGGCAATCGGTGTGCGCAAGGTAAAAGTGCCGGTATTATATGTGCCACCGGGGCCAGGAGGGGTCGTCGCGGCATTCGACGTGCCGTTGGTCACCCAATTGCCAATGGAGTTGAAAGATGAAGTGTTCTGACTGTCGCTGGTGTTGAGCGCGAAATTCGCCGACGGCGCGACGGTGGCAAAGGACCAGACCGGGCCAAAGTTGGTATTGATTCCTGCGATTTCATCCACGCGCCAGAAATAGGTCAAACCCGCGGCGAGCGACGGACTGAAATTCGTCACCGTCAACAGTCCCTGAAACTCTTGCGATGCCGGCGCAGCTTGTGCCACGGCGTTGGAATTGATTCCAAGATAAACCGCATGAGTCAGTGCATTGCTGTCCGGCGTCCAACTCAACATGGAGTTGAGCGCAATGCCGCTCGCATTGCCGGCGGGTGACGGATTCGTGGCCGCGCCGACGCTGACGATTTGATCGAGCACAAAGGTTGTCAGCGAAAGCGCCGGCAGCGCTTGCGAATTGGTCAGCGAGCCGAGCGACTGAAACGTGTTGGTGCCAACGGTTTGATAAACGCTGGATTTGCCGACGTTGAAAGATCCAAAGTTCAAAGTCATCGCGGATGACACAGTTGCATTGGTATTAATCAAAACCACAACCAGGCGCAGGTTGTCCGGCGAGAGAAATGCCGAAGCCCGAACGTTGGGGTCAGTGTCGGTAGCGCTTACGCGTCTGTAGCCGGGATTGATGAAATAGGAAAAATGTTTCATCGCCCAATAGCCCGGCGTGAGCCAGTAACCGTGCGATTGTGTGGCGGTGCCGGGCGGCGCGTTCGTCCAACTGCTCAAGTTGTAGGGATTTTCCTGGTTGATCAACCCGTTGCCGCCCACCGGCCAGACTAAACTCCAATAATTAAATCCCACAGCTTGCTCGACGGCGAGGCAGTCATGAATCAAACAGGCGGTCTGAATCATGTTGGCATATCCAAATTCGGTCATGAATTTTGGCTTGGCGGGAAAAACATTCGTGACTCCGCGCATCGCGGAAATGTAGCCGTCAGGCGTGCCGTCGGTGCTGCCGCCGTATAAATGGTGCGCCACCCCATAAAAACTACCGGGGTTCATCGTCGCGGCATAATTTTGCACGTCGTTGAAGCCGATGCCGACAACTTCCGGCGCGAGAATTTTCGGCGGTGACGTCAGATTCGTCAGGCGTTGAAAGGTCGCGTCCAGCGCCTTGGAATAACTCGCGTAGTTTGTGCCGTTGACCGTGTCTTCCGTGGGATGAAAGACGCAGGAATCGTAACTCGCCGCCCAGTCGGGTTCGTTTTGAATGCTGATCCAGGTTGGCGAAATACCGTTGGAACGATAGGCGAGCAATGAATCATACTAGTAGTTCGCGAAATTGGTGTAAGCGAACCCGCCGTTGGTGACAACCAGCGTGCCGCCGTTGCCGACTTGTCCGTTGCTTTTCAAAAATGCCGGCGGCGCCCACGAACTCAGCATTACCGGCACCGGACGACCTGAAACGCGGTTTGCGTTTGAAACGATGTCGCTGGCGGCCGAATCGAAACCCGCCAAAGGCGTCTGGTAACGATACCAATCCCCCAACCGCAACATTGAAAGGTTCAGCCCCGCGAAAGCGTTCGTGTAAATTTCCTGCTTGTAAGGATGGTCACGGATCCAACCGGCATAGAATGCCGTCGCACCGCCGAGACCTTCGATGGTTTGATACGTCTTGGTCGTATCAACCGTGACGGACGCCGCAACAAGGGAATGCACGGCAAATGCCAATAGCGATACGGCAAATGAAACGCATTTTAACATCGGTCGGCTGCATAACTATTGCCGCGTTTGCGATTTTATTCAAATTTAAACTCAAGCCGCCATTAAATCATTTCCATAAATAATAT
>PLZL01000202.1 GCA_003152145.1 Limisphaerales bacterium | reverse complement strand
AGGCGAACGCGAGTTTGCGCGTGGCTTCCAGATTCGGGTCGCCCGCGCCGATATAAACGATGAAGCCTTTTTTGCGGTCACGTTTCAACGAGGCGAACTTTTCAACGATGCGGTTCATCCGCAGCAGTTTCCAGTTTGATGATTCAACTTTCAAGCGGATTGTAGGAGACGACGCGAGGAGTCTTTGAATTTTTTATGTTTGAGCCTCGCCACCTCGGCTCCTACAATCAAAATATGGCAAGCAGCTTCGGGCAATTGTTCCGCATCACGACGTGGGGCGAATCGCACGGCGGCGGCGTGGGCGTTGTCGTGGACGGCTGCCCGCCGCGCCTGAAACTTTCCGAGGCGGACATCCAGCCGGACCTTGACCGCCGCCGGCCCGGCCAGTCCAAAATCGTCACGCCGCGCAAAGAATCCGACACGGTGCAAATCCTGTCCGGCACGTCTGGCGGCAGGACGCTCGGCACGCCGATTTGTCTCTGGGTCAAAAACGAGGACGCGCGACCCGAAGCCTACGCGGAAATGAAAACGAAATTCCGCCCGTCGCACGCCGATTTCACCTACTTCGCCAAATACGGCATCCGTGCGTGGCAGGGCGGCGGTCGCGCGAGCGCGCGCGAAACGGTTGGCCGCGTCGCCGCCGGCGCAATTGCGAAAAAGATTTTGCGCGAGAAATTCGGCGTTGAAACTCTGGCTTACGTCAAACAAGTCCAGCGGCTCATCGCGGACGTGAACCCGGAAAGGGTGAAATTAAAAGACGTTGAGTCCAACATCGTCCGTTGCCCTGACACAAAGGCGGCGGAGAAGATGATCCGCCTCATCGAGAAAATGCGGCGCGAAGGCAACACTGTCGGCGGCATTGTCGAGGGCGTCGCGCGCGGCGTTCCGGCAGGCTGGGGCGAACCGGTGTTCGACAAGCTCGAAGCGGATTTGGCCAAGGCGATGTTGAGCCTGCCCGCATCGAAGGCATTTGAAATCGGTTCCGGCTTCGGCGGCATTTTGCTGACTGGCTTGGCACACAACGACCCGTTCCGCGCGCGAAACAGAAAGGTCTTCACGACGACGAACCGCTCCGGCGGCATCCAGGGCGGCATCTCCAACGGCCAGACGATTTTCTTTCGCGTCGCCTTCAAGCCAGTCGCCACCGTCATGCACGAGCAGGACACGGTGGACGAGACATTTCACAACACGACGCTCAAGGGCCGCGGCCGCCACGACCCGTGCGTGCTGCCGCGCGCCGTGCCGATGATTGAAGCGATGACCGCGCTCGTTTTGATTGACCACGCCCTGCGGCACAAGGCACAGTGTGGTTGATTTTTTGCCCTTCGGGACGATTTTTGATTTATGGCTGAAAAAAATCTGAATGAAATTGCGCGCGATGCGCGTGCCCAGTTTACCCGCGGCATGGAGGCGCTGGCACATGACAACTTTGATTACGCCCTCACGCTGCTGAACCAGGTGCTGGAAACGGAGCCGGGCTTTTTCGACTGCCGCAAGGCTCTGCGCGAAGCCCAATTCCGCAAGGCCGGCGGCGGCGGCTCGGGCTTCTTCAAAAAAATGTGGAGCGGCGCCGGCTCCTCCCCGCAGGTCGCCAAGGCCAGGATGGCATTGAACAAAAATCCCGCCGAGGCGATGGCGATTGCCGAGCAGATTTTGAACGGCGACCCGAACAGTTCCGCCGCCCACCGCATCATCGTGGACGCGGCCAACGCGCTGGAACTGCCGCGCACCGCCGCGCTGTCCTACGAAACGCTGGTGAAAAATTCGCCCAAGGACAAGGCGCTGGCCATCGAGTTCGCCCGCGCCGTTTCCGCCATCGGCGAAGGCTCCCGCGCGGAAAAGATTTTGATGGACCTGCTGCGCGAGCTGCCCAACGACGGCGAATTGAAGATGGCGCTCAAGGATTTATCCGCGCGCAAGACGATGGACGAGGGCGGCTACGGCGCGCTCGAAGGCGGCGGCGGCTCCTACCGCGATATTCTGAAGAACAAGGACGAGGCCGTCTCGCTTGAACAGGAAAAGCGCGTCCAAAAATCCGAGGACATCACCGAGCGGCTCATCGGTGAATACGAGACACGCCTCCAGACCGAGCCAGACAACATCAAGCTCTTCCGCTCCCTCGCCGAACTTTACACGCAGAAAAAACAGTTCGACCGCGCCCTCGAACTCTACGACCGCGTCAAAAAATCCGACATGGGCAACGACCCGTCGCTCGATCAATCCATCGCCGGCACCATCGTCAAGCGGTTTGAGCACCAGCTCGAACAGCTCAACCCCTTCGAGCCGGAACACGCCGCGCAGGTGGAGAAAATCAAGGCCGAGAAGCTCGCCTTCCAGGTCGCCGAATGCCAGAAGCGCGTGGAGAAATACCCCACCGACCTCGCCATCCGCTACGAGATGGGCGTGCTCTATTTTCAGATCGGCAAAATCAGCGAGGCCATTCAGGAATTCCAGAAGGCGCAGGGCAACCCTTACAAACGCCTCGCTGCGATGAGCCACCTCGCCCAGTGTTTCGCCAAACGCAAGATGTTCGACCTCGCCGCCCGCACCCTCCAGAACGCCATCAAGGAAAAGCCCGTGTTCGACGACGAGAAGAAGGACCTCATTTACAACCTCGGCTGCGTCTTCGAGGCCATGGGCAAAAAAGAGGAGGCCGTGGAACAGTTCAAACAGATTTACGAATCCGACATCGGCTACAAGGATGTCGCCGCCAAGGTGGACGCCTTTTACGCCGGCCAATGATTCACGATTTACGATTTACGATTTACGAATCTCTCCGACAATCCAACCGGCGCGTAAATCGTGTATCGTAAATCGTAAATCTTTTCAAGGCACGGAGCGGATGCGCCAGAAATTGTTCGTGCCCGCGACCGGCGTGTTCGTGAACACCAGCACCCCTTTCGGACCGGCAGGATTCGTGACCTGCGGTATCCAATTGGCCGGTGTTAGGTTGAACGTGCTTTCCAGCGCGTAATTTGTGCCGGCCAGACCCTCGAAAGACAAATACACACTGCCATTGCTAAAAAGCTGGACAGAGATTCGATTCGATGGCACAACCTGCTCGGGATGGTTGATGATCCAGTTGGTTGTGCCGTCGCCCAACTGGCCACTCCCGTTGTCGCCCATGGCCCATAGGCTGCCGTCGCTCTTGAGAAATAGACTGTGGACTTCTCCTGCGGCAATGGCCGTGACGTTGCTAGCCACGATCTGCTCGGGCCGGTTGGTGCTGTTGTAAGTGCCGTCGCCCAACTGGCCAAACCCGTTGTCACCCATAGCCCACAGGCTGCCGTCGCGCGTGAGAAACAGACTGTGGAATTCTCCTGCGGCAATCGCCGTGACATTGCTGGCCACAATCTGCTCAGGAAGGTCGGCGTTGCTGTAACTGCCGTCGCCCAACTCGCCCCCGCCGTTGTAGCCCATGGCCCACAAACTGCCGTCGCTCTTGAGGAACAGGCTGTGGTAGCTTCCTGCGGCAATCGCCGTAACATTGCTGGCTACAATCTGCTCGGGTTGGTTAGTTCCACGATACGGGACTATAGGGTTGTAAGTGCCGAAAGTGCCGTCGCCTAACTCGCCATCATAGTTATAACCCATAGCCCAGAGACTGCTGTCTCTCGTCAGGAACAGGGTGTGCCAGAGCCCTGCGGCAACCGCTGTAATGTTGCTGGCTATAATCTGCTCGGGAAAGTTTGTGCTGTTGTAAGTGCAGTCACCCAACTGGCCATTATTGTTGTAGCCCATGCCCCATAAACTACCGTCTCTTCTGAGAAACAAGCTGTGGAAGCTTCCTGCGGCAATGGCCATGACGTTGCTAACCACAACCTGTTCGGGATGATTGATGATCCAGTTGGTTGTGCCGTCGCCCAACTCGCCTTCGCCGTTGTAGCCCATGGCCCACAAACTGCCATCGCTCTGGAGGAACAGGCTGTGGGCATGTCCTGCGGCAATGGCCGTGACATTGCTGGTCACAATCTGTTTGGGAAGGTTCGTGTCGTTGTTCGTGCCGTCGCCCAACTCGCCTTCGCCGTTGGCCCCCATGGCCCACAGGCTGCCGTCGCTCTTAAGAAACAGGCTGTGGGCACTTCCGCCGGCAATCTTCGTCACGGGTTGCGCGCCGCTGGTGAACGATTGCAGCATCGCCGCACACAACAGCCAGATTTGAATCAGGTTGCGTTTGGTTTTCATGATTTTGATAAATGCGGCTGAATGCGACCCGGCATTTTTTTTGCCGCAGTAATAGTTCATCACAAACACGCCAGCCGGTCAAGCCGGATTCGGGCTTTTGGACAAGTAAAACCGTGGGTAAAGCATTGAATCACTTTCCCTGAATCATTGGGCGCTGCCAGCTTGCCCGAAGGTGCAAGGCAGAGTATCTTCATTCAGTGAAGCCTCGTTGTATGCCGCGAACGTTCTGCATCCTGCTTGCCGCGGGGCTGCTCCTTCTTAATTTCACCGCCCGCAGCCAGACCAAACAAATCCGGCTGCGCACTGGAATCATCACCACCGCACCCGCCGGCGGCAGCGCCGCCGCCACCATTGCCGCCGCCGCGCAGGTCCGGGCGCAGGCCCAAACGCTGGCTTCCGGCCTTTACCTGATCCAATTTGAAAATCAAATACAATCGGCTGACCGCGCGGCGTTGCAGGCGATGGGTGTCGAACTCGTCAAGTATGTGCCGGACGACACGTTCATCGCCCGGTTCAACAACGTTTCGCCGGAGGCTGTCCGGGGTCTCGCTTCCATCCGCTGGGTCGGGCCTTATGCGGCGGATTACAAAATTCATCCGCGGCTGGCGGCGATGATGCGCGGGGCGGCGAAGACCAATCCGGTTGTGGCGGTGACCCTTTTGCTTTCGCCATCGGCCACGGCAGCGGAAATCGCCGGCGCGCGCGCGCGGCTCGCGGTGGTCCAATCCGAAAGCCATTTGCGGCAGGGTATATTTCTGCGCGGCGAATTGCCGCCGAGCCAATTGGACGCACTCGCGCAGTCCGGCGCGGTGTTGTGGATTGAAAATGCACCGAAACACAAACTCGTGGATGAAGCCGCGTCGAAGCTTGTCGGCGGCGATGACGGCAATATCGCCACGCCGACGGTGACGCAGCAACTGGGGTTCAATGGCTCAAACGTGGTCGTGTGTGTGGCGGACACCGGGCTGGATACCGGCGACACCAACACGATGCACCCGGACCTGCGCGGGCGCGTGACGGGACTCATGTATTACACCACCAATGTGGTTGACGCCTCGGATGGCTACGGCCACGGCACGCATTGCGCGGGCATCGTCGCGGGAAATGCGGCGACGGGCGAGACCGACCCGGACACAGGACAATTTTACGGACTCGGCGTCGCGTCCGGCGCGAGCCTGTTTATCCAGCGCATCTTTGACGACAACGCCAACGAACTCAATTTTACCAACGACGAAACGCTGACGCACGATGCGGTGCGGCATGGCGCGAAAATTGGCTCGAACAGTTGGGGCAACGACGTGCAGGGCGATTACGACACGGACTGCGCCCAGTTCGATGAACTGGTGCGCGACGCGGACGCGGGCACGGCCGGTGATCAGCCTTACATCGAGGAATTTTCCGCCGGCAACGCCGGGCCGCAATCGGGAAGCATTGGCAGTCCGGCCGCGGCAAAAAATGTGATTGCCACCGGCGCGTCGGAAAATGTTCCGGGCACACTGGCGGCGACTTACGGGCTTTACGCGGACGGCCCGGACACGATGTGCGATTTCTCCAGTCGCGGGCCGTGCGCGGACGGACGCATCAAGCCGGACCTGGTTGCACCCGGAAGCTGGATCGCCTCGGCGGCCTCAACCATCGCGGACGAAACCGGCGTCGCTTGGACAGTGATTGACGATTACTACGTCTATATGGGCGGCACGAGCATGTCCGGTCCGCACGCGGCGGGCGCGGCGGCGGTGTTCTCGCAATTTTACAGAAGCACGCACGCCGACGCGATGCCGTCACCGGCGCTGGTGAAGGCGGCCTTGATCAATTCGGCTGATGAACTGAACGAAGCCAACGGCGGGCCCGGCCCGGTTCCCAACAACGACGAAGGCTGGGGCCGCATCAATCTGGAAAACATCGTCGTCACCAACGTCAATTCCGCCCCGCGCTTCTATCAATATCTCGACCAAACGGTGTTGCTGACGAACAGCCAGGTTTATTCGCAGCACGTTTTCGTGCAGGGCGCGGACCAGCCGCTGAAAATCACGCTGGCCTACACGGACGTGCCGGGATTTCCAGGCGCGATTCCGGCGTTGGTGAACGACCTGGATTTGGAAGTGGTCGCGCCGGACGGAACGCTGTATCGCGGCAACCAATTCGGCGCGGGCGAATCGGCGCCGAATGCGCCGACGCCGGACAAGCTCAACAACGTCGAGGGAGTTCATCTGGCCCAACCCGCGCCGGGCGATTATTTGATTCGCGTGCGCGCCAGCAAAATCGTTCAGGATGCGGTTTCCAACACGCCCGCGATTGACCAGGATTTCGCGCTGGTTTCATCCGGCGACTTCGTGCGGCCGGGCGCGGGATTCATCTTGCTGGACCGGCCGAACTACACCGCGCCGGGCACGATGCAAATCGAAGTATTCGACGCCGCGCGCGCCACCAGCAATTCCGTGAGCGTGCTGGTGACGAATCTCACCACACACACGGGAACGACCGGTTTGCTTGATGCGTTGGGAAATTACGGCGCTTTCACCGGCGCGGTCGCCACGGTCACTGGCGTCGCCGGCGCGGTGCAAATACAGATTGCCAATGGCGACAATCTGGAGGCGGATTATTTTGATTCAGCCGGAACAATGCGGGTCGCGACCGCCGTGGCTGACCTGGTTCCGCCGGCAATCAGTTCCGTGTCGTCTTTCACCGATGTCGGCGTGCTCACCATCACCTGGCAGACGAGCGAGCCGGCGACTTCCATCGTCCGTTACGGCACGAACAGTTCCAATTTGAATCTCGGCGCCACCAATCTGTCGCTTGTCACCAGCCACACGGTGAAACTGTCCGGACTCATTCCCGGCAAGACTTATTATTTTCTGGTTGTTGCCACCGACGCCGCGGGCAACCTGGCCACGGACGACAAATCCGGCGTGTATTTCATCTTCATCGGCGTGGCCACGCCAACGGTGCTGCTGGTGGACGCTTACGACACTGCGGCGGAGGAAGTGAACGGGGCGACGGTGATTCCCGACAGCGTCTATACCAACGTGTTCGCCTCGGCGGGCGTCAGCTACGGATTTTGGAAGGTGAACGCGCGCGGCTATCCGCAACTGGCGGACTTGACGCCGTATCCGGTGGTCATCTGGCGGCTGACGGATGACGCGGTGAACTACGGCGTGGACGAAGATGGCTTGCCCGATCCGACCGCCACCAACAACACGGTAAATCCGCCGCAACAATACATGATTCAGTCCTACCTGAACGGCGGCGGCTCGTTCTTCATGGCTTCGATGGGAGTCCTCTCGCAACTGGGGGACGCGCCGTTCCGGCGAAATGTGCTGCAGGTGGCCGGATTCAAGGCGAATTCGAGTTTGCTCGGAGTGTGCTCGGATTGCGACGAGGATTTTGGCGTGCCAGCCATTTTTGGCGCGCCGGCGTCCGTCGCCAGCGACATGTATGCGACGCTGGATTACAGCAATTATCCCAGTGCTGATCTTGGTTTGGGTGACTTGGGCGACTTTGGCAACATTTTTGGCCCGGATTTTTCCGACACGTTCACGCCGTCGTCCGATGCCACGGCCGTCACGTTCGAGTCGGTGTCCGGCAGGCCGTGCGGCATGAGCTATCCCAACATCGGCGTGGACAGTCCGGGGCGCGTCGTTTTCTTTTCGTTCCCGTTCGACGCGGTGCCGACCAACGGAACCGCGCCAAACAACGCGGTGTCGCTGCTGCGGAACATCATCGCCTTCCTCGCGCCGGGCGCGAACGGAGCCGGGGTGGTTTTTCTCGACAACACGATTTATACGACCAACGACGTGGTGACCGTGGAGGTCGGCGATTCGGATTTGGTGGGCGCGGGCCAGACGCAGGTCAGCTTCGTCGCCTCTTCGCAACCCGGCCATCAGGTGACCGCCACTTTGTTGGAGACCACGCATCCCGGGCTGTTCCGGGGAACGCTCACGCTGGTCAATGCAAACACGGGCGCCAACCAGTTGCCGGTCATAAACGGCGACACCATCACGGCAACCTATTTTGATTCGTCGAACAACAGCAACGTGACCGCAACCGCCAGCATTGACACGATTCCGCCGGGCATTGCGGACGTCGCGGCCACCACCGATTACTACAACGCCCGGGTGACCTGGCAGACCTCGAAGCCGGCGGATTCGGCGGTTCAATATGGCAACCTGAATCAACCGCCGATCAACTCGGTTTATGCCGGCGCGCTGGTCACGAATCATTCCGTCACCATCAGCGGGTTGCTGGCGAACCGCGTTTATGATTATCAGGTCGTCAGCCGTGATCAGGCAGGCAACACAACGGTGGATGATAACTACGGAAATTATTACAAGTTCACAACGCTCAAGGCGCCAACGCCGCCGTGGTTCGACAATCTGGAAAGCGGCGCGCCGGGCTGGACGGTGGTCCCCGATCCGGTCTATGGCTCCGACATCAACTGGACTTTGGGCACTCCTAGCAACGGGATTGTGACCAATGCCTATTCCGGGACCAACGCGTGGGGCAGCGATCTCAACGGCAGCCAGAATTTCTTTCTTGCCAGCAGTTATCTGTATAGTCCGGTTATTGATCTGACCGGTCTCAAATCCGCGACGCTGACCTTCTATGAAGCCTGCGATTTCACTGGGATTTACGAGGACGGCGTGGTGTATGTCTGCACCAACAGCAGCACGCCGCCCGGCAGCCTGACGATGCCGCAGGATGGGGATTTGACCGGCGCGTTCGACATCTGGGATCCAGAGACGGTGGATTTGACCCCGTGGGTTGGCCAGACCATCCAAGTGGTGTTCTATTACGAGGGCGTTGAGTTCGGCAATACGGTCAATGGCTGGACGATTGACGACATCAGCATTACCGGCGTCGTGGCAGGCGGAAACGTCAGCATCACCAAAAATCTGGGGCAGGGAAGCTGGTCATTGTTTTCGCTTTCGCCCATCGGCCTCGTTCCGGTTCAATCCGGTTTTGCCCCATCGGTCACCATCAGCAATTTGCCTCCCGACGATTACGTCGTCAAATTCGGTGACGTGCCATTTTATCAGACTCCACCCGGCCAGACGAACACCTTGAGCGTTGACGGCACGGTGGATTTCGCCGGCGATTACACATTTTTCGACGGGAACAGCAACGGCATTCCCGACGCGGCGGAATTTTATTACTTCGGAGCCGTCACGACCAATCGCACGCAATTGACCGACACGGACGGCGACGGCATGTCGGATTACGCCGAGTTTATCGCCGGCACAGACCCGACGAACGCCGCCTCGCGGTTTTATTTCACGAGCGAAACCATCCAGAGCAACAACCTCGTTCAATTTCAGTGGACGGTTGTCACCAACCGGTTGTATCAGGTCAGCTCCTCCACTAATCTCTCGAACTGGCTGCCGGTCACCGACTGGCTGCAGGCNNTACCGCGTGCAAGTCCAGCCGTGAGGCCACCATCGGGCCAACGCGAGGCCCTGGGTCCGCTTCATTTGCCAGTTGCCGGTTTTTCGAAGCACGCGGAAACTAGTTTCAGGAATTCATTGGCGGCGCGACCGGGCGGACGTTGTTTGGGCCAGAAGGTGACGATCTTTCGCTCCGGCCTTGGTGATGGCAGCGAACGATATTCCGGCAAATCCCTGCGTTCACTCCGCGCCACCATCGCGGGGACTA
>PLZL01000334.1 GCA_003152145.1 Limisphaerales bacterium | reverse complement strand
AAAGAAAAGCGCCGCAAGCTGTTTCCCATCCGGCTGACCAATTTTGAAATTTTGGACGATTGGACCTGCATTGACACAAAAACGGGTGTGGATTTGGCCGTGGAAGTGCGCGAGTATTTCACCCCCGACTTTTCCAACTGGAAAGTCCTGGCGGACGGCCAGTCTTTGCAGACGGCCACCAGGCCGCTTTTGAATCCGCCTTCGCCCGCTTGAAGAAAGACCTGGAGGCTGAAAATTCAAGGAAGCCGTGAACCAGCTTAAACTGTTACGGAAACTTTGGCTTTCGGGAGAAAGCCGAACAAATCATGCGGCTGTCTGCCGAGCCGCCGCTACGCGGCAGCCAAGCGGTCGCAGCCGTTTTCATGGTTGTGGTCCTGACTTTTTTTGGTGCGGTTCTTCGCGCAGGGAGTATGCGGTTTCTTTTTCGCGGGGCGCGGGTGAAACAACTTTCCAACCCTCGGCTTGCAAGCGTTTGAGGTCTTCGCGCATCTCAGCGAAGATGACGTCCACGTCGTAGTTGCACTCCCGTGCGTGTTCCGCGCGAACGCGGTAAATGTCTTCCAGAATTTCGTTGGTTTTCATGGCTTATAGTTTCATCAATTCAGCGGGAGTGCAAATGTCAGGACACGCCAGCCCCGCCGCCTCGCACGCCCGCTGGATGCGCGCGCGAATGTTGTGATTGTTGATGTGTTTGCAGTTCCAAGTCAGCAGGAAATCCATCTGGTGAGCGGCCGCCAACCCCACATGCGTGGCGTCATCCGCCGCCACGGCCGGGATGATTTCGTCCCGCAAAAGTCGCTTCGCCAACTCGGTGGCCTCCGGCAAGTCGCCCAGCAGCGGGACACCAGCCAGCCGCGCCGCACGTGCCGCCGCGTAGGTGGGATCGCCGTGCCGCACTTCTTTCAGCACGGTGGCGGAGATGAAGAGTAAAAAGTCCTGCCGCTCTGATTCCCACCATTGCAGGGTGGTTTCCTGATCCGCCGCCAGCCGCAAGTCCTGGCTGCGCCGCGCCACCAAATAACTTGGAATGGTGGTTTCGAGATAGAGCCGGGGTTTCACGCGCTTATATTTTTATGGATTATCTACGCCCAGCGCATGAAAGCGTCAATCATGCAATTGTTTTTCGCGCAAAGTCGCAAACATCATTTGAAGAATTTTCTGGTTTATAGTTTTCCTTTCATTGACCACCGCCGCTTAAACCGGAAACGTCAATGCGCCGTCATGGAAACTTCTTTTCCAGTTCTTTTTTAACCGCTTCCGCAACTTCTTGCGCGCTTCCGTCGCGCTCCTGTTCATCGCTCCATTTCCATTGCGAAAGAAAATCGTCCGTGCTGGTCAGGCCTTTGGATTGCGCCAGCGAATCAATCCGGACGGTGAAACGCTGCGCCAGTTCGACTTTGATTTCATTGAAGTCATCCCACGCCTTGACCTGCGACGGAACATCCTGCCAGCAGAGGATTTGAAATTTTGACCTGGCGTTCGCCGTCCGCGATGCCGCCCGCGATTCGGCGCGCTCGGCCATGACCGATGCGATGGTTTCCATTTTTGACCTGGCCTTGGGAGCAGGGCCTTTGCCGACGAAGTATAAAAACAAATCCACCGCGCTCGACGCGTCCGAGCCGTAGCCGTCCGCGCCGATTTCATCCGCATACATCTGGCTGATGGGCGCGCCGCCGACGGCGAACTTGATGTCGGTCCGACCGCGTTCCTTGTAGCCGTCAACCACGGTTTTCATGTAGGTCATCGTCGTGGTGAGCAGCGCGCTCATGCCGATGATGTGTGGCTTGAATTGTTCGGTGGCCGCGAGGAATTTTTCGATGCTCTGGTCCACGCCGATGTCATGCACTTCAAAACCCGCGCCTTCGGCCATCATGCACACCAGATTCTTCCCGATGTCATGCAAATCGCCGCGGACGGTGCCCATCAAAAGAACTCCGGGGGGCTGAACGTTGGAATCTTTTCCGCTCAACAACGGTTTCAAAACCGCCATGCCGGCTTTCATCGCGCGCGCGGCGATGAGCACTTCCGGCACGTAAAGAATGTTGTATTTGAAGTCCTCCCCCACGACGCTCATCCCGGCAATCAGACCCTCGCTGAGGACTTCCTGCACCGGACGGCCTTCCGCCAGGGCATCCCGGACCATTTGTTCGACTTCCTTGGCCTTGCCTTCGTAAAGGCATTGATTCAGCAAAGCATAGTCAGGCATGGCAAAAAGGTGGAAATATCAAAATTTCTGTTCGAAACGCGCGGTCAACCAACTCAATTCGCGAAGCGTCTGGACTGCGGCGGCTTTAGCGCCGCTATTTTGCGCGCGAACGGAAAAGCGCCGATGAATCGGCGCAGTCCAAACGCTTCGCGCCATCGGACAATCGCTGTCGCGGGGGATCATAAAGTTTTCAGCGTTTGCCGTTGAATTCGTCAAGCGCAGCGAGCATCGCCAAAATATTTTGCTTCGGCATTCCGGGACTGGTGCCGCCGCCAACCGACAAAATCATTCCCCGGTCGCCGCCCTTTTCAAGAACGTCCAAAGTCGCTTCCCGAACTTCCTCCGGTGTGCCGCGGACGCCGATTTCCAGCGGATTCACGTTTCCCATCAGGCACATCCGGTCGCCGACGCGCTCCTTCACTTCGGCGATGTCCGTTTGTTTGCCCCAGTTCAAAACGTTGAAACCGCAATCGGGCAGGTGATCGAGGCACGCCTGGACCTCCGCGTCGTTGTGATAAATCTTCACCCAGTCCTTCGGAAAGGCGTCGCAGATCCTTTTCAGATACGGATGCGCAAATTCCTTGTAATGCTCCTCATTCACGAAGCCGACGATGTCGTCCAGGACGAAAATGCCTTCCACCGTGTTGCCCATTGCCTTGTGCTGGGCCTTGAGCCAGTCAATGACTAGGCGCGTGCACAGGTTGAGCAGCTTGTGCGCCCACTCCGGCTTTTCCACGAGATCAATCATCAGGTTGGTGGTGCCGCGCACAAAACCCGCCGTGCACATCGGCCCGCGCGAGGTGACCAGCGGCAGGATTTCTCCCGTGTCCAGGATGCGCTGCCGGTGCATCCGGATGCGGTGCAGCGTCATGCCCATGAACGCGTCGTTCTCCACTTCGTATTCGGGAAATTGTTCGATGTCCTCGATGTGATAGAGCGTGTGGTATTCGCTGGGGGTGTTGTCCTGCCAGAATTTGATCTTCGCGCCGAGCGCGGACGGTTCGGCGGCCATGCCGTATTCCATCCACCACGAAGGGACAAATATGATGTCGGGAAACTCGCGGTGGATTTTCAGGTTGGATTGGAACCACAATTCCGGGTCGAGAAAATAATCCATGTGGTTCAAACCGAGATAGCCGGGAATCCAAGGGCTGTCAATGATCATGGCCATGGGGACCTTGTCCAGTTTTTCCAGCCGCGCGGCCTTCTTGAAAATTTCCCATTGTTCGGGTCTCATATTGGACAACTTTCCCATTCAAATGCGTCCCACTTCAAGTCAGAAAATGCAATCCAGAGGATTATCCATGCTATTTGTGGCATTCTCCATCCTTTGCTGTCGGGAATGCATCAGACCACGGATGCGCTGTTGGTGTTAAGAAAGATTCCGCTCCTCTTTCAGCAAGTCAGCGTCAGCAACATCACTTTCTCGAACTGGGCCACTCGCGGTCACCTAAAGGACCAAGCGGGTGCCGGTGCGGCCTTTCAAGGCGTCCGGGAGTGCTTCGGGGCAGGTAATCAGAGCTTCACGACCGCTGTTCGTGACAAATTGCACGCAGGCTTCGATTTTGGGGAGCATCGAGCCGGGCGCAAAGTGACCTTCGGCGATGAAACGCCCGGCCTCCGCCGCGGTCATTGAATCCAGCGCGCGCTGATCGGGTTTGCCGAAATTCAAGCAGACCTTCTCGACGGCGGTGGCAATCACCAGCATGTCGGCGGCGATTTCCCCGGCGAGCACGGCGGAAGCGAGGTCCTTGTCAACCACGGCGGCAACCCCGCGGAGGATGCCGTTTTCGTCTGCCACGACGGGAATCCCGCCACCGCCCGCCGCGACGACGACGTAGCCATCCTTGACCAGATGCCTGACGACTTCAGATTCGATGATGCGCACGGGTCTCGGTGATGCGACAACGCGCCGCCAGCCGCGCCCGGCGTCTTCGGCCATGTTCCATTTTTCCACCCGCGTGCGCTCCCCGGCCTGCTCATTGGTGTAAAATTCGCCGATGGGCTTGCTGGGTTTGGCGAAAGCCGGATCATCGCGGTCCACGAGCGTTTGCGTCACGACCGTGGCGACGGATTTTTTCAACCGGCGGCGGCGGAACTCGTTTTCGAGCGCCTGCTGGATTTGATAACCGAGCGCGCCCTGGGTGTCGGCAACGATGGAGTCCAGCGGCACCTGGTGCAGGATGCCGCGCGAATGCTCGCTGCGGAGCAGAATGAAACCCACCTGGGGCCCGTTGCCGTGCGTGATGACGATGCGATAGCCGGCCTCCAGCAAATCCGTGATGGGCCGCATTATCCCGACCACCGCCGCAAATTGGTCCGGCACGCTCTGATGCCGCGCGTCCGTGATGAGCGAATTGCCGCCGATGGCGATGACGAGGGTTTTCACAGTGGCCTCACGTCGGGGAAATTTGAAAACCTTCCTTCGCGAGCCGTCCGCACAATGCGGCGATATGCCCGGCGTCCCGCGTCTCCACCACGCAGTGCACGTTCACCGTGTTGATGTCGTCGCTGGAAAACGCGCGGTCGTGGGTGATTTCAATGATGCTCGCGCCGGTTTCGGCAATCAACCCCGCGAAGCGCGCCAGCCCGCCGGGCCGATCACTGATGGTCGCGGTAAAGCGAAAAAGCCTTCCGTCGGAAGCCAGTCCGCGCTCCAACACCCGGCCGAGAATGGGCGTGTCAATGTTTCCGCCGGACAGAGGCAGCACGACATTCTTTCCTTTCAATTCCGGGACCAACCCGGCAAGGCAGGCCGCGAGCGGCGCGGCGCCGGCCCCTTCGACAACGGCTTTTTCCAACTCCAACAGCCGGAGGACGGCCAGCGCAATCGCGTGCTCGCTGACCAGCAGGGTTTTGTCCACGAGACCGCGCGCGATGCGAAAGGCGTTCTCACCCACCTGCGGCACGCTCAGGCCGTCCGCGAGCGTGGGTTTGATTTCAACTTTCACCGGCTTGCCCGCGGCCACTGCCGCCGTGAAACTCGCCGCGCGTTCGGGTTCGACGCCGATGATTTTCACGTTTGGCTTGAGTGACTTCAACGCCAGCGCCGCGCCGGCAATCAATCCCGCGCCGCCGACGGGCACAATCACCGCGTCCACGTCCGGCACTTGCGCGGCAATTTCCAGGCCCAGCGTTCCCTGGCCGGCGATGATCGCCGGATCGTCGAAACCGTTGATGTAAGTCAGATGCTGTTCGGAGGCGATTTCATCCGCGCGCAAACGCGCTTCATCAATGTCCACGCCGTGCGAAACCACAGTCGCGCCGAGACGTAGGCAGTTCGTCACCTTGGTCAACGGTGCAAACCGCGGCATCACGACCGTCACCGGCACGCCGAGCAGTTGTCCGTGATACGCGAGGCCGAGCGCGTGATTGCCCGCCGACGCGGCGATGACGCCGCGTTTTTTTTGTTCCGGCGGGAGCAGCAGCAGCGCGTTGCGCGCGCCGCGTTCCTTGAAACTGCCGGTGCGTTGCAAGTATTCCAGTTTGCAGAAGACGTTTAACCCCGTGGCTTCGGACAGCGGAATGGAACGCGGGCACGGGGATTGAATGACCTGACCCGCAATCCGCTTCGCCGCTGCCTGGATGTCCGAGAAAGCGACCGACATGCCTTACTAATCGCCGGTGGCGGGCTGGTGTCAATCAAAGAGTCTGGCATACCAAAAAATGCTAAGCACTGGCCAATAAACGTGTGGGGATGCCGCCATTTTGACCGCATGATAATCTGGCCACTACAGTCGGTGGTTTATGAAAAAAGCTGACGGTTCCCTCACCGACGCCCAATTCCGGGCGGAATTGGAGCGGTGTATCTATTGCGAGGAAAAGCCCTGTCAGGAGGCTTGCCCCGCGCATTGCTCGCCAGCCGATTTCATCATGGCCGCGCGCGTTGGCGAGAAATCAGACTTGCGGCGTTCCGCTGCGATGATCATGGGCGCAAATCCGCTCGGCTGGGTGTGCGGTGTCGTCTGCCCGGATTATTTCTGCATGAAGGCGTGCTCACGCCGGACGTTCGACCGGCCGATTGAGATTCCCGCCGTTCAAGCCACGGTCATCAAAAAGGCCAACGAAGTCGGGATGGCGAAATTCCAGCACGCCTCGTCAAATGGCAAAACTGTCGGCATCATCGGCGCAGGGCCGGCGGGCTTGGGCGCGGCGAGTGTGCTGACACAACGCGGATACAAGGTCACGATTTACGAACAGCAGAAACGCGCCGGCGGGGCGATGAATCTCATCCCCGATTTCCGACTGAACAAACAAGTCGTGCGCGCGGACATCGCGTTCCTCAAAAGCCTCGGCGACGTTGAAATCAAACACGGCAAAGCCGTGGCCAACCCGGAAGAAATCCTAGCGAAACACGACGCCGTTGTGGTGTGCGCCGGCCTGACTGAACCGCTCAAGCTGAACATTCCCGGCGAAGAACTGGTGCTCTCGTGGCAGGCATTTCTGGAAAACCAGAAGAAGCTCAAACTCAAAGGCAAAAAGGTCGCCGTTCTCGGCGGCGGTGCAGTCGCGGCGGATTGCGCAACGACTGCCAAACGTCTTGGAGCGGCGGCGATTGAATTAATTTATCGGCGCAGACAACAGGACATGCCGCTGACGCAATATGAGCGCGACATGCTCCTCGAACACGGCGTTGAGATCGCGACTTGCTCAAAACCGCTCGCTGTTGTCCACCAGGGCAAGCGCGTCACCGGTCTTCGCATCGCGCGCATGGTGCTGCCGCCTGGCAAAGAATCACGACCGGAGAATTTCGTCGTCAACAAAAAGGAATCGCCGGTCTTCCGCGAGTTTGATCTGGTGATTTCCGCCATCGGCAGCAAGCCCAAATTGCCGGTCACGAAAGCCAAAGGAATTTTTTACGCCGGCGACATGGTGCTCGGCGCGGGAACCGTGGTGGAATCCGTCGCCAGCGGCAAGAACGCCGCGCTGGAAACCGACGCGTTCATCCAGGGCTCAAAGCGACCTAGGTTCAAGAACCGCGCGAAGAGCCGAGTTATCCTGTCCGGTGTGCCATTGCGCCCGGTTCCGCTCGACGCCGATTTCTTTGGCCGCAAAATTCTCTCGCCGTTCCTGCTCTCCGCCGCGCCGCACTCGGACGGTTACGAGCAGATGCGCAAGGCCTATGAGCGCGGCTGGTCCGGTGGCGTGATGAAAACCTCGTTCGACAACGTGCCGATTCACATTCCCGCCGGCTACATGTTCGCACTCACGCGTTCGACCTACGGCAATTGCGACAANNCGACGAAAGGGACAAAGCCGTGTGGCAATCCAACACGCACAAGCTGCAAAACGCCGGCGCGATGGGCGTCGAATACAGCCTCTCCTGTCCGCAAGGCGGCGACGGCACACACGGCGACGTCGTTTCGCAAAACGCCGAGTTGACCGCAAAGATCATTGATTGGGTCATGGAAGCGAGCGATGACGTCAACCCGAAGTTGTTCAAGCTTACCGCCGCCGTTACCGCCATTCAGCCGATCATCAAGGCAATTCAAGAAGTGTTCGCGCGTTATCCTAACAAGCGAGCCGGAGTCACGCTCGCCAACAGTTTTCCATCGCTTGCGTTTCGCAAAGCGGCCGACCGCCGCTGGGAGGAAGGGGTCGTCATCGGCATGTCGGGCGAAGGCGTGTTACCAATCAGCAATCTCACGCTCGCCAAAGTTTCCAGCACGGGCATCACTGTCTCCGGCAACGGCGGCGCGATGACCTACAAAGAAGCCGCGAACTTCCTCGCGCTTGGCGCGCAGACCGTCCAGTTCTGCACCNNATCACCGACTTCATCGCGCTGTCGCCAACAAAAAAACTCCCGCAAGTCGTCGCCGCGCTCTGCCAGCATTGCGGCAACTGCGCGCGCTGTCCGTATCAGGCCATCGTGCTGAGCAGTCGCGGCGTCCCGACGTTTGATGCGAGCCACTGTGTCGGCTGCTCGCTCTGCGCGCAGAAATGTTTTGCCGGTGCAATCTCCATGCGCGACCGCACGCCGCAGGAACTGGCCGCGCTAAAGGAAGGCTGAACCCATGCCCAACTCTTTGCTCATCGAAAATGGAACGGTGCTGACCTTGGGAAAAACTTCCAAGGTTTTGCCCGGCCATTCGGTTCTCATCGAGAACGGCTTGGTGGCGAAAGTCGCGCCGAAGAAGGTGATCAAAAACTTTCGGGGCAAACGAATTGATGCGACGGGCAAAGTTTTGCTGCCCGGATTCATCAACGCCCACACGCATTTCTACAGCAGCTTTGCGCGCGGATTGACCAAGACGAAGCCCTCGAAAGATTTCAACGAAGTGCTCGAGAATCTCTGGTGGCGGTTGGATTCCGCGCTGAGCACGGAGGATTGCTATTACAGCGCGCTAATTGCGCTGCTCGGCTCGATCCGCCACGGCACGACGACGCTCATTGATCATCACGCCAGTCCGCGTGCGGTGGTCGGGTCGCTGGGCGCAATCGAGCGCGCCGTGCGTGAGACCGGCTTGCGCGCCTGCCTCTGCTATGAATTGTCCGATCGCGACGGCAAGCGCATCACGAAGGAGGGTCTGGCGGAGAACGCCCGGTTCATTCACCACTGCCAGCAGCAGAACGGTGCGCGCGTGAAAGCACTCTTCGGCTTGCACGCGTCGTTCACAATTTCCGACGCCACGATGGAAAAGGCCGCGACGCTCGGCCACGAGTTGCGCACCGGATTCCACATCCACGTCGCCGAGGCGCAGAGCGATCAGGATTGGGCGCTGCGGCACTGCGGCAAACGCGTGGCCGAGCGGCTAAAGAGGTTTGAAATCCTCGGCCCGCGCTCCATCGCCGCGCACTGCATCCACGTCAATCGGCGCGAAATGGATTTGCTCGCAGAAACGAAGACCGCCGTGGTCCATAACCCGCAATCGAACATGAACAACGGGGTCGGCACGGCGAATGTCATCGAGTTAATGAAGCGCGGCGTGCTCGTTGGCCTAGGCACGGACGCGATGACCACCAACATGCTTGAAGAATTGCGCGTGGCACTCTGGGGACAGCATTTGCGCGCTGAAAATCCGACGGTTGGATTCGGCGAAGTGACGAGCGCGTTGTTCGCGAACAATCCCAAGATTGCCGAGCGCATCTTCGGCCTGCGCTTCGGCGAGATTTGCGAAG
>PLZL01000231.1:795-15190 GCA_003152145.1 Limisphaerales bacterium | reverse complement strand
ACCTCCGCCGCGCTCGCCTACCACGCGCAACGCCGCCTGCCCTACATCAGCGTGCTCACGCATCCGACGACGGCGGGCGTGATGGCCAGCTACGCAACCCTCGGCGATCTGATTCTGGCCGAGCCGGGCGCGATGATCGGCTTCGCCGGTCCGCGCGTCATCAAGGACACCACACAGGCCGAACTGCCGCCTGATTTTCAGACCGCCGAATTTCTCCTCAACCACGGCCTGATTGACGCCATCGTGCCGCGCAAGGAAATGAAGGCGCAATTGATCGCGTATCTGGATTTTCTCACCGCCGGGGGAAAAATTGCTGCGGCATGAAGACAAGTTGCATAAGATATTACAACTTGGTTTTCAAAGTCATCTTCTTCATGGAACGATCGGTCCGGGCGGCGTCAGCGCGAGGCGAAAAAATCCGCTCGTTCCCGGAGTGAAGGTATAGGTCACGNNCCGGAGACATCAACCGCAATCTTAAGTCCGGCGGTGTTATCACTTCAAAAATGTTTCCCGACGCGTTTTTGCTCGTGGGGGTGGTGCCGAAAATGTTTCCGAAAGTGTCGCCGGCGAGGCTGCTTTCGGGATAAGCACCGTCAACAAGATTGTGAAAGGAATAAATGGTTTGAAAACACGGCGGAGTATTTCTGTTGACCGACAATCGGAAGAGCGTCCCGAAACTTGACGCGCCGCCGCCGTAAGTGGTTCCGTAAAAATCGCAGCCATTGCAGGTGAACAGTCCATTATAGGGAACGCCGCCTTCGTAGATGTTTTCGAGGAACGAATGCAGAACGGTCACGTTGCCCAGATAATCCATTCGGAAAACCGTGCCATTGTCCGCTGTGCCACCGTGAGTGGTGGTGCCATAAAGATACCCGTCTCTGCCAGGAATCAATCCGCCGGACGGATTGCCGCCGTTGGCACCGTTGAATTGAACAATCGGCATGAAATCGGGGTCGGGATGCATTTCAAAAACCGTTCCGCGTCCGTCGAGACCGCCGTTATAAGTCGTCCCAAACAAATTTCCGTTGGTTCCCTGCACTAATTTTCCGTAAGGGGTTGCGCCGTCACTGCCATTTGTGAAAAAATACAAATTTGAAAAAATACCGTCATGAGTAAGCATAAAGACGGTTCCATAACCTGACCCGAACGAGCCGTTGTAAGACACCCCGCCGGCAGCCGTCGTGCCATAAAAATTTCCGTCGCTGGCGAGGCAAAGCGACGCCCACGGGTTCGCGCCGTTTGTTCCATTGAAAGAAACCAACCGGACGATGCTTTGGTTGCTCAAAACAAATTCAAATACCGTCCCCAAATTAGACTGGCCGCCGGCATAGGTCACGCCGTAGAAATTGCCGTTGGTGCCTTCTGTCAATGCGTTGGGCGGGAACGAGCCATTCGTGGTGGCAAAGAACGCCAGCGTCGTGAGCACGTTGTTGCTGCTGACAAATTTGAAAATGGTGCCGGCGAAATTCGGGCCGCCTGAAGCCGCGACACCGTAAAAATTTCCGTCACTGCCGAAAGTCAATCCGGCGTAAGGCGCGCCGCCATTGCCGTTGGTGAACGTCACCAGACTGGCTGCATAATCAGCCTTTGCCTCGGAAACGAACGCCAGGCAGAACACACACGCCGCCGCTGTAATGATTTTGTCCAGTTTCATGGGTTTTCATAGGTTTTTACATCGCTTCTCTTTTCGCCTACCGCAGAAAAGTGAAACAGATGCAGCGTTTTTTCTCAACGAAGACAAATTAAAAACTATTGCGCTAATTTTGTCAAGTTATTTCGCTTATGGATCGTCAGACCCTCACCGTCGCCCGTCATACCACAACGGGCGCGATTCACGTTGAGTTAAAGCGCGGCCATTGAACAATTGCGCGCTGAACTTGGCGATTGCGACCGGCTCACCGCGGCCTTGGGCGGAGTGTTCAAGGACGGCGGCTTGCCGGTCGAGTCGCCGATTTTCAACTACAAGAACTTCAAGCGGTTGGAACACGAAGAGCAGAAGATATTTTGCGGACGAATCCGGCAATTCAAAAAAATAAGTGGAATGAAATAAAACGGCGCTCCAACCGCCGATCATCTCCGCCCGTCATACCACAAATGCGCCTTCTCGCGGCTGCCCAACGCGCGGCCATTGCTGAAAAGCACCTTGGCCAGAAAGCGAAGATGCTCCCGCAGGGTGTAAAGCCGCATCTTGCGCGCGGAGGTCACGAGCGGATGCCGGTGCAAAATGACGATTCCCCTGCCCTGCCCGCGCGCCAGTTTTTTCAACCGCTGGCTCAATTCCAATTCCTCCGCCACGAACAGTTCGTGGCTGAAGCCGCCAACGCTGCGGAACACCGCCGTCTCGATGAAAATGAACGAGCCGGCGAGCAGCTTGAGAAACCGGCTGGCGCAGTTCCACANNATTTTCCGGATTGGATTTGTTCCGCCACATCCGCGAACAATTCCGCGTTCGGATGCGAGTCCGCATCCACAAAAACCAGCCAGTCGCCTGTGGCAATGGATGCGCCGCGATTTCGCGCGCGGGCAATCTGGTTGATTGGCTCGAATACGACGGTCGTCCCTGCTGCCCGCGCGATTTCCGCTGTGCGGTCGGTGGAATTGTTGTCACAGACAATCAGTTCAAAATCCCAGCCCCGTTGCGTGAACGCGCCCGCCGCCGACTTGATTTGCGCCAGGGATCCGCCCAGCAACCGCTCTTCGTTGAACGCGGGAACGACGATTGAAATTTTCACCGCCCAATTGTAGCAGTGAACATGAGCCCGCTCAAACTTCAAGTTTGTGGCTGGCGATTCAGAGCCGGCTCGCGCTGGCTGCCGCTTTTATTTTTTGTCGTGCTTTTTCCGGCAAATGGTTTTAATTGTGGGCATGACCATTTGGATTCTTGCTTTGCTGCTGCTGGCTGCGGGGGCCGGAATNNGGCCTCATCCGGCCCCTGCTGCCTCACATCGGCTTTCACAATCGCGTCGTAGTCTGGTTGCTGCCGCCGCTTCTGGTTTTCGTCATTTTGTTGAGCCTGTTCAAGTCTCTTGGATTATTGGTGCATCACAAGGTGAACGTCTATTACAAATACAAAACGGATGACATCCAGTGGTTATTGTGGGAACGGCTGAACCAGCGCCTCGGTCTCGGCCTCGGTTTGTTGAACGGGCTCGCTTACTTCGTCCTCATCTCATTCGTTATTTACGATTTCAGCTACTGGACGGTGCAGGTGGCATCGTCGGACGAAGAAAGGCTGCCGGTAAGAATTTTGAACCGGACGGGTTGGGACTTGCAAGCCACGGGCCTGATTCGGGCGGCCCGCGCGATTGACCCGATGCCGGCAATTTATTTCAAGACCGCCGACCTTGCGGGGCTGATTTATCAAAACCCGCAGTTGCTGGACCGGTTGTCGGCTTATCCGGCGTTTCTTTCGCTGGCGGAACGCGACGACTTCAAACAACTCGGCCAGAACGCGGATTTTCAAAATGCCTGGAAGTCCCATTCCCCCATCGGCCATTTGTGGGACAACCCGCAGGCCGAAACAATCCGGCAGAACGCGGACACCGCCGGCATGGTTTGGAACCTCGTTCTCACCAATCTCGACGATTTGCAAACCTGCCTGCAAACCGGCCAGTCCGCGAAATTCAGCGCGGAACAAATCCTGGGCCGCTGGGATTTCAATGTCATGGCGTCGTTGACGGCGTTGGTTCAGACGCGGGCAAACGTTGCGACCAGTGAAATGGCAGCCATGCGGACATTGTGGTTCCCGGCTTACAGCAACACGGTTTTCGTCGCCGGCGCGGACGGCCAGGCTTTTCTGAAAAATCTGCCGCATTTCAAAATGCAGCCCAACCAGCCGACAACCTTTGACACCGCCATCTGGCAGGGCCAATGGAAAAGCGACGGGGACAATTACAATGTGACACTCGCCAGCAGCGGCGCGAACAAGTTCGCCACCGTCACGATTGACGGTTCGCGCCTCACGCTCAAAACGGAAAGCGACACGCTCATTTTTGACCGGGAATAAACAAGGGTGTCCAAATTTGAGGCGGTGCGAGGCGGCGATATTATCAATTCTCCACGGCTTCTTCCGTTTTTCTCACAATTTGAGACGGCTTGATAATTGCTGTGTTTTTATGCATGGGTTTGTCACACATCGCAGTCATCGCGGCCATCAGCTTGAGTGGACTGTTGCCGTCGAGTTGCTCCAAAACCCCGGCATCGCCGCAGCGCGCGCAGACGGCTGTGACGAATGCTGTTGCCAAACCGTCGAAGACCAGGGACTTGGGTGTGATCCAACTCACCAACCATTACGAGACCGAAATTGACCTGGGCAAAGGTAAAAGCTGCACCATCACTCCCCAACTGCTTGACCGCCGCAACCTCCAACTCACGCTGTCCTTTGGAAGCAAAAATACTGATGGAAGGCCAACCGGTCTTTGCATCACGCGGATAATGACCAAACCCGACCTGCCTTTCGACATCACCGTTAATGAGGTGGCTCTGACTTTTACGCCAAAGTTGGTTGAATAAAAATGGTCGGGACGGTGAGATTTGAACTCACGACCTCTTGCACCCCAAGCAAGTGAAACAGTGTTTTCATCGTTAATCATAAATGCCTTTCTCTTTACTTACCTGCGCATGACACTACGACATTGCCCGCATGATTGCAAGCTATATTTTGCTTCTGTGGGCAACAAACGGTAGAAAAAAGCGTGTCGGGCTGTGTCGGTGTTTTGGCTGTGTCAGCGTTGTGTCATTGCCTGATTCTGTGTCGAGGCTGTGTCATGCCGGGCAGCCAATCAAAGCGCGTCTTGTGAAGCCACGCGAAGTCGGGCGGGCATCGTGGCGAGTGTCTGGCCTGTTGCTGTCGAGCCGGTCAACCGCGCTTCCGGCGGCTTGGCGGTCGCCAGCGGTTGCGGAGACTTGCCGACACTGGCCTTGTGCCAGTCGCCGGGCGGCACCGTCACGCCGCGTCACGCGCTCGCCTTCCGTGAGACTATCCGGGTCAGTTTGAAATTTAAGGAATCCTTTTTTTCGCCGGGGCGACCCGTCCCCACGCCCTACCCGGTGGCAGGTGGAATTTCACGTCAGCCATTCGCGTATGATTCCCGCTTTTAAGCAAAGATGTTTTCTTGAAGTGCGGCATCACGGTGGACATGGCGTTGCGGCTGGCGCGTTTATTACCACGACGGCGGAACTGTGAACGGGCTTGCAGGCGGACTATGATTTGGGCTGGCGCGTTACAAGAAGGCACGGATGATTGAAAGCGAAGTCGAGCCGCTGGCGGCATCGCAACTCGCTACGACGTGAAATTGTTGCCCTGACGCGGGATTTTTGGGTTAATAGACCGCATGGAACATGAACACATCATACGCCTTATTCGTAGCAGACAAACCAACCTCTGAAGATAAACGTGCATTTGCATACTGGCAGTCCTTTCAAAATGAAGCCAGCAAGTTAGCAAAGCAAGTTTCAGGGCTTGAAATGCCCACCGAATGTTTGTGGCAAATACCTTTAGAAAGTGCCTTACCATTTCTCTGTCGCTTGGTTCGGCTGGCCGAGGATAACGGGATAAAACACAAGGTTTGCGTGTTGAATCAGAAGCCGCAGTGGTGCGATTCAAAACTTGCCGTCTGATCCATTTATGAAAAATCCGTTTGATGAAAAGAAAATACTTGAAGGAATGCAACGGGCGGGCGACCGGCTGGTTTTGCTTGGATACGCCGAAAGCTACATTGTCAACGACGCGACCGGACGAGGAAACATCGTTTGGACGCCTGCGGGAAGTGCCTTGAAACGAGAGATGCAAAAGATTTTTAATCTTATTGCGAAAGACAAGGGGCAGACAGGACTTGATGAATTTATCGCGTTTTTGAACTTCCTGATTGATTTCAAAGGCTGATAGCAACTGCCGGAAAGAATCCGTTTTGGCGTGGATGTCGAATTCGGTTTTTTCCCGTTGGCGTGCCGGTGCTTTCATTTTTAATTGCAAACGATTTGCAATAATAACTCACAGGAATTTGAGTTGTCAATGGGCGTTCAATCCGAATTTTCCGCGACCTGTTTTCAGCATGGCTGAAATTCTTGCCGACAAATTCGCGGAGGCGGCTTGCGAATTTCTTAATCACTTTCGCAAATCCCAATCAATATCATTAAGTTTCCACAACAATTCTTGCTGCATTGAATTTTGTTCAATTCCCTGCCATCGCTGTTGGAAATTTTGCTGCTCCAATGCGTCCGCTTGTCGTTCCTGTGCAGCAACAGCCCGTCGTAGCGCGTCCGTTTGCTGCTCTTTCAGAAAATCATCATATTTGGCTTTGGCAGCTTCGTAGTTTTGTTCGGCAACTTGGTAGCCTCGTTCGGCAGCTTGTAGGGCAGCTTCGCGGTTTTGTTTGGCCTGAAGTTTTTGGAGTTCGGCCTGATACGCTTGATAATTGGCAGCCAGTTGCGCTCTTTGATTTTTATATTGCAGAGCTTTTTGGGGATCGTATCCAAAACGCTGTTGCAAATTGGTTGAAAGGTCTGCCAATGAAATTACGCAATACTCTATATTATTTGACATCGAACTTTTGAAAGAGATGGCATCTGGATCAATGCCCAAAACCTCTACATTTCGATAAACCTTTCCGGTGCGCGTAACAATTATCTTCTGATCCCGCTCCGCTAAATCTGGTTTGAGTTCGATCGCTTTGGTGCTCGCCCAATCCGGCACAAACCCAACCTCTTCGTCTGTGAGTGCTTTGTTAGTTTTTGAAAAATCAGCCTCCGTAAAGGTCAACGTGCTTTTTGTTTTAACGGGCGCATTCATCTCGTCGAATTGGTCAAAGACATTGGTTGCCAATGCGTGTCCCGTAAGAGTGGGCGGTTGAACCGGTTCAAGCAAAGAAGGGTCAAAACCGCCCTTCTTGCCATTCAAAAAGTCAATCGCCTTGATTTTGGACTTCGGTGAATTGGAAGTTCCTGAATCTTTTTCAATCCCCAGCGGGTCAGGTTTGTTTTCAGGATCATCCACATCTGCGGCGGAGAGTTTTGGGAGTGCGGCATTGGTGCCATTGAAAGAGTAAAGCGTCTGCATTGACTGCGCTGGCAGTTTCACCGCCGCTACAACGAGCGCGATCAATGCAACGAACAAGATTTGAGTTTTCACTTTCGGAACGCTGACGATTGAACCACTGCCAGCCAATTTTGCAAGCGACTTTTGCGCGAGCCATGTAGGAGTCAGCTTTGATTCACGCTTATTTACCGTAAAACCCCAATAAATTCCCGCGTGTTTCTCGCTAAAATGTAGCACGCGAGAATACAAAGGGAAAATAGCGAGAAAATCGCGGGGCGGGCAGCGGCAGCTACGCAGGGGGAAATCCCCGGTGAGAGCCGCGCGTCACCGGGCGTGTAGCGAGAAGAAAAGAGAGCTTCAGAAAACGCGCCGTTGCTCGTGCGAGTCATGTATTCGGGGCATCCGATTTTGCCAGCCACGCGATATACCGATCACACTGACGCCATTCGACACCGAATTTCTCCCGGACGGCGCGGTGAAGTTGCGACTTGGTTTTTCCGGCGCGGAGCAATCGTGCGACATACCCGTGCCGCTCGTCAATTTGCGACTGCGTGGCTTTGTGGTAGGCGTGACGCTGGCCGCGTCGGGTGGTTGGTGGTTTGGGTGGTGTCATCTTTTCAGTCGGTAGGTTTGGGCGTGGCGTGGTTGCCGCCGGTCGCCGATTTTTTCCAGATGGCTGTCGGCGCAAAGTTTGTGGATGACGCGGGCAGCCGTGCGGTAGCTAACACCCGCCACTAGGCCAGCGTCCCGCGCTCCAAGAAAAAATTCGTCACTCCCGGCGTCGGCACAATGCTGGCGGATGGCGAACAAAATCTTTTCTGGCGGCATGGCATCGTGCGGAAAATCTTTGTTCCGCGTCCATCGCAGCCATTTTTCAGCGGCGGATTTGAACCAGCATTTCCGCTGCGCCCCTTCAATGCTCTGGCGCAACTCGCGCCGGTATTCGTCAGGCGAGCAACGCAGCCGGACACCCTGCTTGTGGTGTTCCCGCCACCATGATTCAAACGCCAAATCAATTTGCCGGGCGGTCAACTTCTCTTTGATACGTTCGGCGTGAAGGGCGATAGCCAAACCTAAATTCAAAATGTTTTTGTGCGTTTTAACCGTATCGCCGGACACCGGCGCGATGTTGGCATGATGCTGCCCAAACCAATTCCAGCAGGTCAAAGCCAGTTGTCCACCATAGACAGATGGCACACAGCGAGTAATCCCCCCAATACCGCTGTGTGACACAGGCAGGATTATCGGTAGAACATCGGCAGATGGATTAACCCACAAACCACGGTCAAAGCTGACGAAGCTGGCGCGGGAAACGTCCTTGCCGGATTCGTCAACCTCGCAGCCGTAGGTGTTGCGGACGTGTTCGGCGGTTTGTTCAAAGGCGATGGCGTGATTTTCCGGCGAGCAAGGCGAGATTCTGAAAAGCAACCGGACACCTTCACCTCGAATTGAACGGAACGCGGCGAGACAAAATCTGTCGGCGACGGCGTTTTGAATTGTGGAAACGGCTTTGGCTTCGCCCAGGTCATCCAGATCAACGCCGATTTGACCGGAGTGCTGGAGCAATCTTTCATTGGCGCGGTAGCCGAATACGCCCGCCCATGTCGCATAAGGCAGCAACTTTTTAGCGGCTTTTTGCTCGTCGCTGTCGTGCGGTAGCGAACGGACGCGCAGAACTGGTTCTTGCCACACGCCGGACTGAATATCCACCAACACGTCGCCGGTGGAGCGCGTTTCCAGCTTGCCGGGCTTGGTCACGTCCAAGCCAAAGGAAATAGGCGTGGAGATGTTGGATGGCGTCGTCATCCGGCTTTTGCCAGTTGTTAGCGGGGCGGACAAACGGGCGCGGATTTCCGCGCATTAGTCGCCGTCCCGTTTTTGGTGTAACGAGCAACCAAACGCCGCGCCCATGCCAGCCCGTGCGGAAATTCAAAGGTGCGGAGATACCCGCCCGCAACGCCCCGCGCTACAAGGCGGGAATCACTTCGCTGCGAAAGCTTGCGGGCGAACTGTGGCGAGCGGGTTTGAACCCAGCAAACGCCGGGCGCGGTTTGCCACGCGCACAATTCGCGGTTGCCGATAGTTTCCGTTTTCATTCCATCCCCCGTTGTTGGCGCAAAAGCGCTGCCTCAACGCTCGGCCAGTGGAAAAGTTTTCGACGGCCAATTTTGACGCAGGGCAGTTTTCCAGATTGAACCCAAGTGAAGGCTGTCCGGCGACTCACAGGAATGCGCCGCAAAAATTCTTTTTCGTCTATGAATGTTTTGAGTTCCTTATCGGATTCAAAACGCCTTTCAGATTCACGAGGGAGCCGTGTCTGCGGTTGGTTTTCGGCGGAGATGTTTGCATCCTCGCGCGCCGGTGCAGGTTGATATGATTCAGTAACCATGCCTGCACCTTAAAGCAGGCAACATGGTCTGGTCGTCCTACAATTTTGGTGGAAGCGGCTTAACCGGCAGCAGAGTAATCGAGTGGGTTTTTTCTCCGCGCAGATTGAGTATCGCCCATTTTCTGTCGGCGACTTTTTCAATTCCGTTGAAAAGAATTTCCGCTTGTTTTAAGCCGACACGTTTGCGAATCGCCCAGATGAATTTCCCGCCACGGATTCTGTCAGACAACAGGCTTGGAAGTGGCAAGGTATGACCAAGAAGCTGTGCCAAAAGTTCATCCGACATGAAACAAAGGCCGGGAAATCCACTCTGACCGACAGCCAACCATTCCATTGTCATCGCCGCCGCTATTTTGTCGCCGTTGGTGTCCAGCTTGAATCGTTGTGGAGTTTTTTTGCCTTTCCATTTTTCATCAGCCTTCTTTTTCCCCAAACGGCGGACATCGGCGTTGTAACCCGCCTCATATTTTTGTTTTGCCACTTCGCGTATTGCAGGAGGCGCGTTCAAAGCTTCAACTTTATCATACAAAAGCCACTGCCTGCCCGGCTCCCATTGCAGGATTGAAGCCGTCACTTTATCCGCCCAGTGGTCAGCCGTTTTTCGGTCGCCACTTTTTTGTGCGGCGCGAAGCTTCAAACGCCAGCTTTGGGAAATTGAACCGCCGCCACGCGCAATTTCGGCCAGCCGCAGTTCCGCCTCGCGCTGGCTCGCCGCCGCTACAAATGTTTTGCGGATACCGTCAGGCCAGTATTCGTCCCTCACGATACGCCTGACAATTTTTGTAGAGTCGTGTTTATGGGGATAAAAATGAACTTCACGAGTCCGCACTCCATGATAAATTTTCGCGCTGTGTCCGGCTGAATAAATGCCAGAGTCTATTCGTTTGAACCCTTCCTTTTCCAACGTCGCATATTCGACATCGCGCATTTCAACTGTGCTAATGCCCCAGTGTTCAATGCGGTTTTTCTTAACCCACTTGGCAAGCCAAGACCACGGATCATCCTGCCTCTCTGCTTCATCCAACACTGTGCGCGGCAACTGGCGCAAGATTTCGCCGATTAAGCCTTTCTCCTGCAAAAGTCCAATGGGCGTTGGAAGATTCATCGGTTGATCTTTTGCAGCGGAATGACATTCTTTGCCGCGTCCGGCGGCATGACGTTGAACCATTTTTCCGCCTCGGCTTTTGTGGCGAGTCCCTTGTAATGCGCGTGAATCATCGCGGGGGAGTTGCCCGCTTGTTGCGCGGTCTGGTTTTCGTTGGCGTTCAATGCGAAGTGATAGGTGCAAAAGGCATGGCGCAGTCCGTTGCGCCGCGCCGGTATTCCCACGTCATCCCGCAACTTGCCAAACAGGTCGTGAAAATTGTCCAGTGTGTCGCCCCAAACCCTGCCGTCCAATCCGCAAAACGGTTCAAGCCACGCGGCCAAAGCCGGAACGATTTCCACAAGGCGGCGCTGGCGTGTCTTGGCTTTCGTCGCCGCAATTTCGATATGCCCCGGCACGCGCCAAACATCCGCCCAGGTCAGCCGCGCGATTTCCTGCAATCGCAGTCCCGCTAATCCGCCCAATGCGATAACAGGAAGCAGGGATCGAAATTCTGGCCGTTGGCTGGATTCGAGCAAGGCGCGCAGTTCTTTCGGCGTGTAAAATTCCACTTCGCCTAAATCCTCAACCTCTTTCGCCATGCCATCAGCTACAAGCAAACGGTGGTTCGCGGCCAAGTAATCGCGTTCAACTGCCCATTTCAGGAACATCTTCACCGCGTTGCGCCTGCCGTTCCGCGTGCGGGGCGAAACGTCACCGTGGCCGTTGACATAGGCGGTGAGGTGTTCACGGCTCAAATCGCAAACGGCGTGGCCGGGAAATGCTTTCGCAAATTCGCGCAACCACATGGCGACGATGTAATGCCAGCCGGGTGACAATTGCGAACGTTTGCCGTCCTTTGCAACCGTCCTCAATTTCCGGCTTTCGACGAACTGCTCAATGGCTGCGTTCAAGTCCACCCGTTTGATTGTGGCCACGTTGGACAGGAAACCTTCCACTGCCTCGGCCAGCGTCCGCCCGTCCAGCTTCCGGGCAGCCTCGGCGTATTCACTGGCGACGGCCAGCAGCGATACACGGCGACCCGTGGCGCGATAGAAGTCCGCTAGACGTTCCAGAGCGGCCAGCGCGTCGCGGGCTTGCGCGGGATGCAGGGCGGTGACTTGCGAGCCTTTGGACAAGTCCTTCACCAGCGCGTCGGCATGGCGTTTGGCGAGTGAGTAGGACGGGAAAGACGCCATGCGCCGCTGTCCTGCCACCTGCCACGCGACGCGGTATGATTCGCGCCCCTTGCACCTTCCGTAAATCACGGCGAGCGTCTTGCCACGGTATTTGATGCGTTTTGGGAATCTCACGGCTCGGTCGCTTTCCGGCTCAAATTCCGCCGGTTTCTGTGTCAAAAGTGTGTCGCCAGCAGAAACAGGCCCGCTTTGACAACTGGCCGAATCTTTACTTTCGCCAATGTTATCAATGTTAATTAAATGGTCGGGACGGTGAGATTTGAACTCACGACCTCTTGCACCCCAAGCAAGCGCGCTACCAAGCTACGCTACGTCCCGAACCATTGGAGCGGAAAGCTTATCCAATGCACACGCTTATTCAATCACGAAGATTCAGGCGGATGCGCGGCGAGGTTGATTCTGAACCGCACTGTCTTCCTCTCGTTTCCACCGCTATTCCAACGCATGCGAGAACTTGACGGTCTCGCCGCGATGCTTATTGGCCGTGCGAATGCGAGCGGCAAGCGTTTTAGCGATGGCGCGGAGAAAAGGCGTGGCCAAATCGGTGGCGTCCTGAGACAGTCTTTCAAACGCCTCCACCGAAATCTTCAGCAGCAGACAACTCGTTCTGACGACCACGCTGGCGGATCGCGGGCCGTGATCGAACAATCCAATATCTCCAAAGAAATCCCCCATGCCNNCCCTCAAGGATGACATACATGGCATTGCCACAGTCGCCTTGTTTAACGATGACGGCCTGCGGCGGCATCTGCTCCGCCACCACAAATTGCGTGAAGCGTTCGAGCTGTTCATCTGTGAAATAGGACAGAAGTTTGACGCGCCGCAAGGCCCGGATGTCAATGGCTCCAGCCGCGCCGACAGCCTCCACGTGCGCCGGGGGAAGGTGCGCCCACGCCTGAAAATACATTTGCAGCTCCGGCACATTTGCGGCCCGTTCCCACGTGGCATTCCGGGAATCGAATATCCAGGTGCCGGCCACGATCCGTTCGCTCTTTACCCAGGAAATCACCTTGAGCAAGTCCATTGGGCCTTGAGGTGTGCGGTCGGCCGCCCAGACAGTGAAGCCCGTGTTTGAGGATACTTCGCTCATGGTGAAGAGGATTTTTGCCGTGGCGTGCCGCCGAAGTAAAGCAAAAAACGGCAGGCCATTCGAAGCAGGAGTTTCCCGCCTTGTCTCAGAACGCGGAGACAGCGCGATTGGATTCAAGGTCGCGTATTTTCCCCGGTCAAATCTCAGGCCCGCTTCTTCGAAATCGTGTGCGTCGCGTGGCCGTAAAAAGCCTCGGCGCATTCCATGATTGTCTCGGACAAGGTCGGATGCGCGTGAACCGTCAGCGCGATGTCTTCCGCCGTTGCGCCCATTTCCATGGCCAGCGTCGCCTCCGCGATCAATTCGCCCGCGCCTGCGCCCACGATGCCCACACCCAGCACGCGGCCCGATTCCGGGTCAATCAGCATCTTCGTCATGCCGTCCACACGGTCAAAGGACAGCGCGCGACCGGAAGCCGACCACGGGAATTTTGAAACTTCATACGTCACGCCGCGTTCCTTCGCTTCCGCCTCCGTCAAACCGCACCATGCCAGTTCCGGGTCGGTGAAAACGACGGCGGGAATGATGCTTTCAAAAACTGTGTTTTCGCCGTGGATGTTCTCGACGGCGATGCGCGCTTCCTTGTGCGCCTTGTGCGCCAGCAAGATGCCGCCCGCAATGTCGCCGATGGCAGAAATGTTCGGGTCGTCGGTCTGCTGCCGGTCGTTGACTTTGACGAAGCCCTTTTCGTCGAGTGTGACCTTGGTGTTCTCGAGCCCGAGGTCGGCGCTGTTCGGCACGCGCCCGACAGCCACCAGCACACGGTCGTAAAGTTCCTCGATCTTCTTGCCATCGAATTCCATCGCCACCTTGATTTGTTTTCCCGCAGTGGCCATTTTGGTTACGCGCGCCTTGAGGCGGATTTCCTTGAATGCCTTCTTTGCGTTCGTCACGACGTAACGCGCCAAATCCGGGTCGGCGCCGGCGAGCACGCTGTCGAGCGCCTCGACCAGAACAATTTTGCTGCCGAGCGCGGCATACACGGTGCCGAGTTCCATGCCGATGTAACCGCCGCCGACGACGAGCAGGTTTTCGGGAATGTCCTCGACTTCGAGCGCCCCGGTCGAAGTCATGATGCGCGGGTTGCCGAGGTCAAACGCTTTCGGCAGCGCCGGCAGCGAGCCGACCGCCAGAATCGCCTGGTCGTATTCGATGAATTGCTGGCCTTTGTCCGTCTCGACGCGCAATTTCTTCGAGCCCTCAAAATAACCGCGTCCCTGAATCACCTCCACATTGCGCATCTTCGCCAGCGAAGTCACGCCCCCGCCGAGTTTGTCCAAAATGGATTCCTTCCACGTCCGCAGCTTGGCCACGTCCACCGACGGTTCCGCGAACGTGATGCCGCGATGCGCCGATTCACGCGCGTTAATAATCTGGTGCGTCGCGTAGAGCAGCGCCTTGGATGGAATGCAACCGCGATTCAGGCACACGCCGCCGAGCCGCTTCTCGCGCTCGACCAGAATAACCTTCTTGCCCAAATCCGCCGCGTAAAACGCCGCCGCATAACCGCCCGGCCCCGAACCGACGACAACAATTTCAGTTTTGGTTGAAGCCATAATTAAATCTTCACCGCCGCTTCCTTGAAATCCTGCAACGC
>PLZL01000231.1:0-789 GCA_003152145.1 Limisphaerales bacterium | reverse complement strand
GTTGACGATGGGCGTGAAATGCGCCCCGCCAATCGCGCCCTGATTCGAAATCGTGAACGTCCCGCCCTTGAGTTCCTCGGCGGAAATCTTCCGGTCGCGCGCCTTTGCCGCGAGCTGCTCCAATTCCTTCGCCAAATCGAAAATGGATTTTTTGTCCACGTCGCACAGCACCGGCACGATCAACCCCTGCTCCGTGTCCACCGCGATGCCGATGTGATAATACTCCTTGATGACGATTTCGTTCGCCGCTTCGTCTAGGCTGGAATTGAACAGCGGATGCTTCTTCAATGTCTCGGCCACCGCCTTGAGCACCAGCGGCGTGAGCGTCAGTCGCGCGTCCTTCTTCTCGTATTTGGCCGCGAATTTTTTCCGCAACTCGTTCAGCCGCGTGAAATCCGCCTCGTCGAACTGCGTCACACGCGGCACGCTGTTCCAGCTTTCGCCCATGCGCCGCGCAATGACCTGCCGCAACGGCGACAGCGGCTTCTTGCTGACTGGCCCCCATTTGGAGAAATCAATCTGCTCGGCGGTAGGGCGCGCCACTTCGTGCGCGCCGCCTGCCGGTTTGCCCTTCGCCGCCGATGCAATCAACCGCTGAATGTAATTCCGCACGTCCGCCAGCACAATGCGCCCGCCCGCTTCGCGGCCGCGAACCATCCGCAAATCAATGCCCAACTCCCGCGCCATTTTGCGCACCGACGGCGCTGCCACCGGCGCAACTGTGGAAATTTGTTCATCCTCGCTCTCGTTCTCGTGCTGAATGTTTTCGGTAGGGCGCGTCACTCCGTG
>PLZL01000361.1 GCA_003152145.1 Limisphaerales bacterium | reverse complement strand
TCACACCTGGATCGGCAGGATGAGCATCGGCCAGCCGTTTTGATACAGCCGGCGCTGCAATTCAAACACGGTGTGGTTGTGCAGGAAGCGCGTCAGCAGGCTTTAGTCCTTGAACACCAGTTGCCCCCGGCGAAAAATTGCGCCTGCTGCGTCCCGGCGAAACGCACAATTTTTGATTGCGTCAGTTGTTCGGGTCCACGATGTGAATGTCAATACCCGGCGCGTGGTGCATGAAAAATTCAAGGACGTCCGGGCGTGCGAAATGCCACCAGCGCCGTTCGCTCGTGCCGAGCACAACGAGGTTGATGTCGTTTTCGTGGCAATACTTCAACAGCGCGGCACAGACATCTTCGTTTTCCAGCACCGTGACGCTGCCGCCGAGTTCGGTCGCAAGCTGGACATTCTGCATGAATTGACGCTGCAAATCCGATGCGATGCGCATCGGGTCCTCCTTTTTGCGCCGGACATAAACGGCCATCCATTCGCGATTCAACCGCCCCGCCATTCGCGATGCCGCGCGCAACAGCCTCGCGGTGGTCACGGGATTCGTGCTGATAAAAACGGCGATTTTTTCACTGACATCCGGCGGCGACGTTGCGCCGATGCGCGGGCGCTGGTCGAGCGCGGCGGCGGTTTCGCGCAACGCCAGTTCGCGCAGTTCGTTCAGATTGTTTTCCGTGAAAAAATTTTCCAGCGCGGCGGCGGCGCGGTCCGCCGGATAAATTTTCCCCAGCCGCAGCCGCTCGCGCAATTCCTCGGCGGTCAAATCAATGTTCACAATTTGATCCGCCTCGAGCACGAACGGGTCGGGCACGCGCTCGCGCACGTCCACGCCCGTCGCGCGCAACACCGTGTCGTGGAGGCTTTCGAGATGCTGGATGTTCAGCGTGGTGATGACGTTGATGCCGGCGAGCAGNNAACGTCGAGAATTTCCACCGTGCTGCCGGCGTGCGGGATTTTTTTGCGCGGGATAATTTCCAGGTCGCCGATGAGGTCGGCGGTTTCCTTGCGTCCATGCGGCTCAATCCAGCCGAGGACGACGTCCACGCCCGCGTTTTTGAGGCGATGCGCCTCCTCCAGCATCGCGAACGTTTTGCCGACACCCGCTGCGTGGCCGAGATAAATCTTCAGCTTGCCCTGCCGGCTTTTTTCGATGAGCCGGAGAAAATCTTCCGGCTTCAACCGTTCAATGGCGGGCGGTTCCATGCCGCAAAGAAACTATTTTTGCGGCAACGGGTCGAGCGCGAAGTTTAGTGCGCCTGCGTCTGGTTACTGTGACGCGGCCGGCGCGGGCGGGATTGGCGCAGCGCCCTTGCGGCTGCCGCGATCCACAATCACCCGCACGCTCACATAACCGGCGAAAACTCCGGGTTGCTCTTCTTGAACATGAGCATCTGCTTGTCCAGATGGTTCCGCAACAGGCTGGTGACGGTATTGACCGCCGGCGGTATCGTCTTCGTCTGGCCCGCGCGCGTGGCGATGGCCTTGCGCGGTGCGTTCTTCGCGTCATGGAACTGCGTCGTCAAGCCATCCAGCGCCATCTCGTCGGTTTGCGTGATGCCGTAATCCGCCAGCCCCGCCAGATTTGCCGTGGCCAGCCCGGAAATGCGCTAGCGAGACGCGGATTTCAGGATTTTAGGCGGGAAATGGGATTTTGGAGCGCTTTTTGATGACATTTTAATTGGACGAGCAACACAGATTTCCTTACGGCGAAGGCAAATGCATAAATGATTCCCAGCAGCACGACATCGGTCGGGCCGATAGGACAGTCCCACTGGTAGGCAATCCAAAATCCGACAAACGCCATTGCGCCGCCAGCTGTCATCATTTGTCCGGCGGTTTGCCGCCAGATTGGACTTGTTTCACCAATTCGTTGTATTTGGCCACGATGTCATTCCGATCCTTCACTTCGTCGTTGTATTTCTGCACGAAGTCATTGCGCTGGGTGACGAGATTGGTGATGGCCTCATTCTGCTTCTCAATTCCGGCGTAGATTTCCTTCAACTTGGATTCCAACGCGTTCACGGCGGTTTTGTATTGCACGATTTCGTTGGTGAAGTTTTCATTGGCAAACTGGAGCTGCACGATTTCGGCCTTTTGTGAAATGACGAGCTGTTCATTGGTCTCGGCGGCGGCCTTGATTTCGGTGAGGCGCGCGTCCATCTGGTTCAGCTGATGATTCAACGTGGCGATGGAGTTGGTGTAGCCCTGGATGGCGGCGTCGCGGTCATAGACCATCCGGTTGAGAGTCTGGATTTCGGTGCGCTGGATGGTTTGTTCATACCATTGCCAGGCGCACAGGCCGCATAGGCCGAGCGCGAGGACGATGAGGAGATTCACTTGGAAATTTTTCATGGGGTAGGATGGTCGGGTGCGGCCTGGACGGCGATGGCGACACGCTGGATGCCGGCGCGTTTCACCAAATCGAGCACGAACACCACGGAGCCATGCGTGGCGTCCTTCGCGCCGGTGATATAGACGGGCAGGTTCGTATTCAGGCTGTAACGGTTCGTGAGCATCGTGAACAATTCGGGAAAGGCGATGGGTTTGTCGTCCGCGGAAATCTGGCCGTCCTTGTTCACGGTGAGATTCACAATGTCGGGCTTCTTCGAGGGAGTGGCGAGCGTGGCGGTGGGCAGATTGGATTTGACGGTGCGAACAATCTGCATCTGCAAAGTGATCATCATGAAGGACGCAAGCAGGAAAAACATGATGTCAATCAGCGGGATGATTTCCAGTCGCGACTTTTTTTCCGGGATGGGCGTGCGGATTTTCATGGTGTCGCCGGGCTTTGCCGGCTGTCGGTCATGAACGCGACCTTTTGGATGCCGACCGCGCGGACGGCTTGATACACCTTCACCATGTCGCCGTGGAGCGTGTCGCGGTCACCGCTGATATAAACCGGCACGTCCGGGTTGGCGCGAAAGCGGTTCTTCAAGACGACCGCGAGCTCGGCCTGCGAAATCTTCTTTTTCTCCAGCCAAACCGTGCCGGATTTGTCCACGGCGATGTTGACCATGTCGGGCCGGAAATCCTGCTGCGACTGCGAGGCAGGCGGCAGGTTGACCTTGATGTTCTCCGTCTTGCTCATCTCCAAGGCCAGCATCATGAACGACGCGAGCAGAAAANNTCAGCGGAATGATGACAATCCGCGAGCGGCGTTTCGGGATGGGCGATGGAATCCTCATCGGCTAAATTTCAGTGGCTGGTAGCCTGGCTTGGCGACTGCGGCTTGTGCAGGTGAACGGCTTCACCCGTTTTCCCTGCGCCGCCGACCATCACTTCCACGTTTGTCGCCGCCGTTTCCAAGTCAAATTGCAATTGTGTGACCTTGGCGGAGAAATAATTGAAAGGAACCAGCGAGAAGATGGCGATGGCCAGTCCGCAAGCCGTGGCAATCAACGCTTCGCCGATGCCGCCGGTGACGTCCACGACGGACAATTCCGCGCTGCCGATGTGAAGAAACGCGCGCATCAAGCCGGTGACGGTGCCGAGCAGGCCCAGCAGCGGCGCGAGCGTGACCAGCGTGTCCATCACGGTGAGGGAACGCCCGGCGCGTTTGAGTTCGATGCCCGCCGCAAGTTGCAACGCACCGAGCAGCGAACTGTGTTTATGACCCACATGGCCGAGACCATGATGAATCATGCGGATGACCGGGTCTTCCGAGCCTTCGGAAACTTTTGTCGCGGCGGCGAGGTCGGAATTTTCCAGCGCCGCGAGCAGTTGCTCAAGTTTTTGCGGGTCGCGCTTCTGGCTTTCGCGCCACCACCAGAACGCGCGTTCGCCGACGACAGCGACGGCGACGATGGCACTGATAAGAATCGGCCACATGACCGGGCCGCCTTTGAGGAAGAATTCGAGAGCGATGTTTGCGAGTATTGGATTCATAGGTTGAGTTTGGTTTTTGTAAAGTCAGTTCAGTTGCAGCAGGTAAGTAATGCTGGTTTCAAAAAGACGGTTGCCATCGCCTGCCGGAAGGCGCCAGTGGTGCTTGATGAAATCCACCGTGGCGCGATCGAGGATGGGAAACCCGGATGATTCCTTCACGTCAACGGAAATGACATTGCCCGCCGCGTCGCTGCCGAGCAGGAGTTTGACCGTGCCCTGTTCGCCGGTTTCACGGGCGATGGGTGGATAAGGCGGTTCGGGCCGGTCGCCGCCAGTGCCGGTGTTGTTGAGAGAACCGATGCGCATGGGGGCTTCCTGTGGCGGAGCAGCGAGCGCGGTAGGGACGACTAGCGTGCCGACGGTTGGAATGCCGAAGTTGACGTTCGGCGCGTCCGGCAGGGCAACAAGGACGCGCGGCTGATTGATTTGTTCCGCTTGCTCCGGCTTTTGGGCGATCGCTTGCGGTGGCAACACCGTCGGCTGGGTGACAATGGGAACCTCGACCCGGATGGGCGGGACCGGTTTGATGGCGATGATGCCGCGCCGCGCGCCGGCAATGCCAATCAGGAGAAAGAGGATGCAAACCGAATTCACCCAGGCGAGCTTGAGGTTGGCATCCCGATTTGCCGATGGCAGGCAAAACCGGGCCAACTCGTCTTTCAACTCGTAGCCGGGCAAGATTCGATTTGCATCCGTGTTGTTCATCGGAGGAACATTTCAAAAGACGTAACTGATCGAGCCGAAGAACCCGAGGCGCTCGCCGAATTGGGCGGCGTTGACGCCGACACCAGAGCCGTCGCGGAGTTCGTAGATGTTGTCCGTGACGTTCACGACATCGAGCCTGGCTTTCAGAAACCGATTTTGGGAGAGCTTGAAGCTCTGTTCCGCGCCGAAGTTGATGGAGTAATATTGCGGCACGCTTGCGCCGTTCGGAACCAGTGTGTTGCCTACGGAGTCCGTCAAATCCGTTCGCAAACCGCTGCCGTAAAGCGCGTCGGCATAAACGCGCGTGCTGCCGCAGGAATGGGTCCACGTGTAAGCCACGCCGAATGAGCCGGTGACGCGCTGGTCGTGGTCGAGATAGATATAATGATTCTGGACGTAGGCCGCATCGTTCGGGTCGAAGAGGAATTGCGCGGAATTCCAGTTCTTGCCCTGCGCCTGCGACCACGCGAGATTTGCGTAACTCGAAAACCCGCCGCGGTTGTAAGAGCCGGTGAATTCCACGCCATAGATCCGTCCCTTGGCGTAATTGAACGCCGAGAGGATGAGCGTCTGTCCGAACAACCCGTCGTCGAGCTGGTGTGTGGCATTTTTGTAATAACCGTCCAGGCCGACCTGTAGATGCGATGTAATCTTCTGGCTGATGCCGGCGTCGAAATAATTTGCGCGCTCGGCTTTGACGATGCTGTCCGGCGCATTCGGGCCGGCGGGGGATTCATTCGCCGTCATGTCGAATTGATTCACGTTGCCCGAGGACAAGTTTTCCAGTGGCGGCGGCGTGAAGTAACGCGCGTAACCGGCGTGCAGCGTTGTCGAATCCGTGGGCTGCCAGATGATGTTTGCGCGCGGGCTGGGCTGTTTCTCCTTGTCGAAGGTAGAATAATACTCGTCAAACCGCGCGCCGTAATTGATACTGACTTGCGGCAAGATTTTCCATTCGTCCTGCAAATAGAAGCCGGCGAACAGCGCGTGCGAGACCCCGTTTTGGACGATGGTGGTTGTCGGCGAACCGGGCAGCGGATTAAAACTGCTCGGATCGGTGCTGTCCATCTGGATGGCCGTTGTGGTTGAGTCGGCGGACAGGTATTCGTCCATCAGCATCACGCCGCCGCGAATAGTGTGCTTGTCGCCGAGGGCATAACTCGCGTCGGCTTGCAGCCCGCCGGAATAGAGATTTCGATTCACGTCGCTGGCCACGCCGTTGAAGAACAAATCACCCATCGGGTCGGGCGTGAAATGCACGCTGCTGTTGCGGCCAAAAACGGAGGCTTGAAGATTCAAATCGCCCGCCGATTTTTGGTAGGTCGCCACGCCGTAATAATTCTGCTCGTTTTGGTTTTCGTTCAACGTGGACGAATCAAAGCTTCCCGATTGCCACGGGTCACCACCCGGCGCGGAGTAATTTCCCGGATCGTTTTGCAATCCAGGAGTGTTAGGAACCTGGAAGTTGCTGTAGGACGCGCTGCCCATCAGGCTGACGCGGCTCGTGTCGCTCAAAATGCGAGACGCATAAACGAACGCCTTGCCCTGGTCCGTCGTGTCGTGAATCGCATCGTGGCTGGGCGTCGGATTTTCTATCCCAAGCCCGTTGTGGTTGTAACTTCCGTCCATGAAGTAATTCCATTTTCCCTGCGAGCCGCCGTATTCAAAGCTCGGCCGGATGGTGTCATAGCTGCCGCCATACAATTCGGCTTCGCCGCCGTTNNGGCAACACCACGTCGTTGATGCGGTATTGCAGGTTTGCGTGCTCGCCGCGAACGTGCAAATCTCCGTTCGCTGCCGAGTCCTGCGCCACGCCCGGCGCGCGCAGGATGACCTCGTTGAACGGTGCGTTGGCACCCTGCGACAGGGTTTCAATCTGCTCCTTGCTGAAGACATGGGCCGTCGCGCCCAAGTCGGGAATGATGGTGTCCCGTGCTTTGTCCAGCTTGCCTACAACGGTGATGTTGCCAAGCTGGGTGACGTTGGTTGAACTGCCCGATGCGTTGGCGTTCGCCGCCGACACATCGTTCGTCTGCGCCAACGCCGTCCCGCCACAGGACAGCGCAGCCAACGAAATTACTGCAAGATACAATCTGCGATTTCTGTTTTTCTTCTCCGTGAATTGTTTAATTGATTTCATATTCTTCTCCAATCCAGGCATCGCACGAATGGCGTGCGCGCCCATCCAAACGGAATTACTGCGAATAAATCCATTCAGCCAAAGCTGAACGGCCTATGCTTCAGAAGAAATGACTGCGGGAGGTGCGCGGCCTTGCGGAAGGTTTTCAATGGTTGCGCTGAAAATGGAAAATTCAATTTGCGGGGCGTTCTCAATCGAAGCCGCCGGAACAATGGCGGGAAGCTCAACGGTCGCCGATTCCACCTTTCCATGCGCGAACATCGTGACGGCGCATTCGTGGCCTGGTTTGTCCGCATCCTTGTGAATCAGTTCATGAAACGCGGAGCACGCGGCCATCGCGTTGAGAAGCAAAACCATCCCCACCAGCAAGAGGGCAATGAATGCCTTACCGAACTGGTTTGAATGTTTCCCTTTGTATTGCAAACTGTTTACAATATAGCAAAAGACATGCCGGTCGCAAGTCATTTCTTAATCGGTTATATTCCAATCTTGCGGCGAGCGTGCTGGAAATCCAGCAACGTCAATTCTGCGTTCTTCGGCGGTCGAGCTTTCGGCTTCCCGCCTCTGTTGCCTTTCATTTGCAGGGCCCACCTCCTTGGCGGAGTCCGGCTCATTTGATTTTCTTCAACACCCACCAACCGAGGAAAACGATGACAGCCGAGCCAATCAAAAAGTAGGCCAGGACCAGCAGCACGTTGAGAAATGCGGCATCCACAACATCTCCGCGTTCATTTGCCGGCCAGACCGTCCAGCGCGAAGTTCAGCGTCATCACGTTCACGCGTGGCTCGCCGAAAACGCCGAGGTCGCGGTCGCTCGTGTTTTGTTTCACCAGCGCGCGCACGCGGTCCTCGGAAATCCCGCGCGCCTTCGCCACACGCGAAATCTGCAATTCCGCGTTCGCCACGCTGATGTGCGGGTCGAGACCACTGCCGGACGCGGTCACGGCGTCGGCGGGAACGACGGCGTTCGTCGCCAGATTGTTTTCCGCGCGATAATCGGAAATGCGTTGTGCAACTGCCGCGAATAAATTTGTCGAAGTCGGGCCGAGGTTGCTGCCGCTGGAACTGGTGGCGTCAAAGCCATTTGCGCCCGCCGCCGATGGGCGCGGATGAAAATACTGCGTGCCGGTGAAATTTTGCGAGAGCAACGCCGAGCCGCGCACCGCGCCGGTTTTGTCCACGAGCAGGCTGCCGTTGGCCTGATGCGGGAACAGCAGTTGCCCCGCGCCATAGACGATGAGCGGATACAAACCGCACAAGATGACGGCAAAGAATACTGTCGCCACAATCGAGCGGCCAAATTCAGCAAAGATGTTTTTCATAATTTTTGTTGTTGAGTTACGCGAGATGCAGGCCGGCAACGATGACGTCAATAAGTTTGATTCCGACAAACGGCAGGATGACGCCGCCGACGCCATAAATCAGGAGGTTGCGCCGGAGAATATCCGCCGCGCCGAGCGGGCGGAATTTCACGCCGCGCAACGCCAGCGGAATCAGCGCGANNGGGATGATGGCAAAGTATTTCGCCACGTCGTTGGCGATGCTGAAGGTCGTGAGCGCGCCGCGCGTGATGAGCAGTTGTTTTCCAATTTCAATGATCTCCAGCAGCTTCGTCGGGTTCGAGTCGAGGTCCACCATGTTGCCGGCTTC
>PLZL01000403.1:2663-3760 GCA_003152145.1 Limisphaerales bacterium | reverse complement strand
CGGTCGCGCCGTAGATGATGAGTTCCGCATTGACGTTGAACCAGAATCCCTTCGACTTTTCCACGCCTCCGAACGGACTGGAAAGGCTCGAAACGCCGAAGGATGACACGCCGAACGAGGAAATTTCGTGCGCGAGCCGGCGGCGGATGAGTTCCGTGATTTCGAGCGATCCCATCCAGACGCGGCGCACCTCGTCAATGCTGACGATTTTCGCCAGCGCCTGTTCCTGCTGCGGCGTCCAAGTGCGCGTCAGGCCGGGCGCGGACGCCGCGAGGCGCGGCAAATCGGGATGGCCGTGACGGCGCAATTCCTCGATGGCCTGCGCGAGCGGCAAATGGTCGCGCACGGCGTCCTCGATGATCTGCATCAGTTTGGCGAACGGAAATTCAAACGGAATGGTGGCATATTCGGTGTGGGTGTCCGCCGCGACTGAGTCGGGCGGCGTGACGGTGGCGGAGGAAACAGCCACGCGCGTCCAGCGGCCCAGCGAGGTGTAATAGCCGAGTTCGGCGGCATAGGAATCGCCCGCGCGCTCGACGTGCGCGAACCAGTGGCGCGACTCCGGATGCACGTGAATCTCATAGAGCGGATGGCCTTCCAGCCGCTCCGCGTAAATCCGCAAAACGAGGTGACCGTCCGACGACTTCACGTTCAGCTTCGCCTGCTGCTCGCGCGTCAAATCCCAGTGCGCGTAAAGCCAGTGCGGGTCGCGCGCGGTCAAGGAAAGTTTTTTTGTGCCGTAGGCCTCGGGCAGTTCGGTCTCCGCCGTCTCAAAATGCGGCGCGGGCGGCGTGGGACCGAGCGAAAATTTTTCTCCGGGACCGCTGACGGGCGGCGGCGCGGGCTGGTCGCCTTCAAGCAAAATTGGCGGCACCTCGACGGTTTTGCGGCGGGCCGGGGAACGCCGGGGTTTTAAGATTTTTTTGGCCGTTTTCACGACGCGGGCGAGCAGGCTTTTTCGTTTGGCTTTGACCGTCGGTGCCGTGGCGGCGGCAGCGGGTTTTCCAGGCATCTTTCCGGCACGACGCAAGCGTGTCGTGCCCGTGGCCTTCTTCTGATTTGATGTGAGCATTATTTTTGCTTTCATAACCGCAACA
>PLZL01000403.1:501-2650 GCA_003152145.1 Limisphaerales bacterium | reverse complement strand
GACGACGAGCCGATGCTGCTGGATTTGGCGGCGACGATCCTGCAACCGCTCGGTTTCAAGGTGCGGACGTTCAGCGACCCGAAGAAGGCACTGGCGGAATATCCGGCGGCCAAGCCGGCCGTGGTCGTGACGGATTACGCGATGGGCGGAATGAGCGGATTGGATCTGGTGCGCGAGTGCAGGCGTATCAACCCGCGGCAGAAAACAATCCTCTTGAGCGGCACGGTGGATGAAAAAATTTATGCCGACGCGCAAAGCAAACCGGATCGCTACCTGGCCAAGCCGTATCAAATCCCTGATTTCGTTGAGTCCATCCAGGCACTTGTGAAGGCTTGAAGCGGACCGGACGGGTGTTTGGACTGGACAAATGGCCGGAGAAAATGTTGACTAATTCTGACTATGAAAAAGGCGAAAAAAATCCTCTTGAGCTTCGGCATCGGACTTTTGGTCTTACTCATCGTCGCGGTGATTGTCGTGGGGTTGTTCCTCGATAAGATTGCCAAGGCGGGTGTCGAAAGGGTCGGCCCGAAAATCACCCAGACCACCATCACGGTGGACGCGGTGGATTTGTCCCTGTTGACCGGCTCGGCTAGGGTTAAAGACCTCGTCGTCGGCAGTCCGGAAGGTTACAAGGCCCCCAACGCCATCAGCCTCGGCCGGACCGCCGTCAGCGTCAGTCCAATGTCGTTGTTGTCGGACAGAATTGTTGTCAAGTCCATCCGGGTTGAGTCGCCGGAAATCACGTTTGAAGGCAGCTTGAGCGGCAACAATTTGAGCAAGATCATGGACAATGTGAACGGCGTCGCCAAAAACGGCGGGCCGGAGTCCACGAACAGAACCGCGACTACAGGCAGCAAGCCCGGCAAAAAAATTGAAGTGGACGATCTTCTCATCACCGGCGCGAAAGTCCACGGAACTCTCATCCTGTTCGGCGGCAAGGAAGTGACTATTCCGTCTCTGACCCTGCCGGACATTGAACTGCACGATCTGGGCAGGGGCCCCGAAGGCATCACCGCCACGGAATTGACCAAACAGGTTTTGAGCGCAGTCGTCCGTGACACGCTCAAAGCCGTCGGCAGCGCCGCCACCAACCTCGGCAAGGACGCCGGCAAGATCGTGGGCGAAGGCGTGAAAAAAATCACCACGGGCATCGGCGGTTTGTTCAAGAAATAAACGAATTAGTCCGCCGATTCCCATTCGCCGCGATGCCGGTGATTTTGGGATTGCAAACGCGGCGGTTTGCTTTTAGAGTTCTGTTGAAGCCCGTAGTTTAGAGGTTATGTTTTTTGGCGCTGACTATTATCCCGAACACTGGGTCTTTCCCTACGCCGGCACCGCCGACAATCCCGAGGGTGCTTGGGAACGCGATGCCGTGTTGATGGTCAAGGCCGGCATCAACGTTGTCCGCATCGGCGAATTTTCCTGGGGCCTCTGCGAACCCGAAGAAGGCAAATATGATTTCCTCTGGCTGCGCCGCGTCATGGACATCATGGGCCAGCACGGCATCAAAGTCGTCGTCGGCACGCCGACCGCCGCGCCACCCCTCTGGCTCGCCAAAGAACATCCTGAAATCCTCCCGCTCGACGAGCATGGCCGGATCAAACACGAGGGAACGCGCCGCGCGGTCTGTTTGAGCAGCGACGTCTTCTGGGATTATTCCAAACGAGTCGTCACCGCGATGGCCGAGGCGCTCGGCGACCATCCGCAGCTCATCGCGTGGCAGATTGACAACAGCATGGGAGGGAACGACACGGAGTTTTCCTTCAACGAAGCAACGCGCGAGGAATGGCATTTGTGGCTCCAGGCCAAATACGAAAAAATCGAGCGGCTTAACGAGCTGTTGGGACTTCGTTTCTGGGGACAAATCGTGACCGCTTGGGACCAGGTGCCGATGCCGATGTATGCGCCGGCGATGCACAACCCGGCCTTGCTTCTGGATTGGAACCGGTTCAGCAGCGACACGATGGTGCAGTTCGTCAAGATGCAGGCCGACCTCCTGCACGAACGCTGCCCGCAAATTCCCGTCACCGTCACGATGCGCGCCTTCCTCCGCCAGTATGATCACTTCGACATGGCTGACGTCGTGGACTTCGTCTCCATTGAAAGCAACGTCGTCATGAAGGCAAAAACCGCCGAACTGGCCTGCGAC
>PLZL01000403.1:0-432 GCA_003152145.1 Limisphaerales bacterium | reverse complement strand
GGCGTCAACCCCGGATTGGCAGCGAGAAATTTTACGGCGCCATCCTCCCGCACCACATTGAAGGCAACAACCGTGTTTTCATGGAAATCAGCCAGATCGGCGATGAATTGAAACTGCTCGCGCCCTCTCTCAAGGACACCAAAGTTGTTTCCGAAGTCTGCATTCTTTACAGCCACGAAAACGACTGGTCTTTGCAACAGCCGAACCAGCCCAACAAATATTTCAACCTGCGCGAGCACATTCAACTCATCTACAACGCGCTGCACGACCGCAACATCCCGGTGGATTTTGCGCGGCCAAGCGAGGACATTTCGCAATACAAAATTGTTTTCGCGCCGTCGCTGCATCTGCTCGGCTCCGCCGAGGCCGACCGCCTGAAACTTTACGTCCAAAACGGCGGCACGCTCGTCAGCACCTTCAACACCGGCCTGG
>PLZL01000130.1 GCA_003152145.1 Limisphaerales bacterium | reverse complement strand
GGTTACGAGCCGCACCAGCGCGACAACTGGTATCGCTTGCTGAATTAAACTTCAAATCGGCAATTGACGGCTTTTAACAGCGTCTTCAACCAAAGTGAACTGCTCGGCTTTCGTTAGGGCAGACATTGCAATCAAAATACCGTTCTGCCGCGCAAAAGAAATTCGATTTTTCATCGCCAAGCCGCAAAGCCACGGGCAACGATGTTAAAACGCTTTTCATTTTGGACGCGCCGTCTAAAATTACGCTCATGGCGAGAAGTCCATTCAAAATCTGGCCGACTCTCCGAGATGCTGTAATCGTTTTTGCATTACAGATATTGGGGGGTGTCATCGCTGACGCTGCTACGAATGGCAATGACCTTGACCCATCCACCGTCCTTACCATTGTTTATTTAACTAAATTCTTATTCGGGGGAATTGGTTTTGCAATCAGCGGTTGTCTCGCAGTTGGGAAACGATGGCACCACTTGGCTTATGTCGCTTGCGTTGTTTTCGGATTTGGCATCGGCTGGGAGGGTGTCTCGTTACAGCATTGCGTTGGGGTAGCCGCTCTTGCTTTCGTCAATATGCTTATCGGAGGCGGCATTTCGTTCATGATCAAGAGCGATTCACGCATGGCCGAGCCGACCACCGCTCCGCCGCTGCCGGCTCCTATAAAACCAGCAATGAATGCACCTGCGAAATCAAAAGCGGGATTGATTGTGGCGGCTGTGATTGTTGTTATCATTGTTTGGGCTATTGTGGCGAATCTGGTAAGTGACTCCACCAGCACAACAAAACCGGATTCAAACGGCAATGGAGGCCAGGCAGGCGGGAACGCTTCTGGCTACACACCGCCTCCGGTTAACACGCTGCCAGTTTGCAAAGCATTGGACGGGAAAAATGGATTTATAGATTTCAAACTTGGGATGACTACGGAAGAGGCGCGAGGGGTTTTATCTCCATCCTTCATTGCCACAAATCCCGGCNNGCGATTTTTCATTCGCTGTTTTGCGTTTGTGCTTTTACGAAGACCGGCTTTATCGCATCGAACTTCATTTCGATAAATTCCAAAATGAAATTTTGGAAGCGTTCAAAGCAAATTTTGGAGAACCTTTTGACACGGATTCTTGGAAAATGGGCAGCCAACCGGTGCAAGGAAAGGCCTGGCAAGGAAACAAAGTCTATGCTGTATTTCTATCTTCGCCGAGCAACCCGTCATCCTCGGCGATTATCTACGACATCGCAGCAAATGGAAAAGCCACAGATTATGCTGCAAAAGAACCGGAGCGTGCCGCCAAAGATTTTGGAACAAACGGATTCAAGACCTTGGTGATGGGAATGAAAATCCAAGAAGTGTCACTCGACTTCACAGTTGTTGATGACAATCAAATCACAGGAGTAAAGAACATCATCTTTACCAAAAGTGATTATTGGAAGTATTGGCAGAATATCGGTTACTACCCGCTTACCTCCGTATCAGCCCATTTTTTCCACGATGAACTCTACCGGATTGACCTGAAATTCTCACAAAATCAGAACGAAATATTTGAAACCTTCAGACAGCGGTTCGGCCCGTTGCACGATGATGACACTTGGACACGAGATTCGATGAAACTCCGCGCGAAGTCTGGCGGAGACAGTAGATTTTCCGCTACAATTCTTGCACCAGAAGTGTCTGGCGGGGATGACAATGGCTGGGACTCTATCGTGCTTTTGGATGTTGGTCTTTCGGACAAGGCCGAACAATTTAAAAATGACGCGCCAAAACGAGCTGCAAAGGACTTCTAAACTGCCACTAACTTTTATGGCTACACCAAGGAACAAAAATTTGATTTTCTAAAGACTTAATGTGTTTTACAAACTTGAGCGTGTTGCACATCTTGACTTCGACTTTTGGCCATTCGACTGTTTTGAAATTTTCCCACTCATTTACGTCTGGGTTAAATGGGGGAGCGAAAGCATCTTTAACTACGTCGGCATCTATCCCGGCTTGAGGATGATTAACCCAATCAATGACGTAGCCGTCAATTTCCGTGGTTTCGTTTTTTCTTGGAACTGGATAAGAAAGAACCAGTTTTGTTTCAATCAGAGATTCCCCATCAAAACACTTGCTCTTGTAAAACTCGATTGCAGCTTTAGATATTTCACACCCACTCCACTCCTGTTTCTTTTCGATCTCCGCAGCATCAACAATTGCCTTGCCAAACAAGCTAAGTTGAAAATTTTGTGTCTGCGTAGGCCACTGATTCAGAACTGACGAAAGCGGGCCGATTGAAATCGCTCCTCGCAGCGGGATTCCGTCAATCATCGAAAACGCCAGCAGGCTTCGGACGGCTTTGACAATGTTTCCGAACGACTCTGCCGAGTTGTCATCCGTCCATATCAAAATGCTGTCAGATACCAGCAGCGAATTTACCGTTGCGTGTCGAATGTCTGGTCCGATGCATTCTGTTTCACCATCTTTTGACAAAACATATTTGCCGTTCGACAGCCCATGCAAAATGGTTTCAGAAAATTTTTGATAAACTGATGTTAGATGCTCGTGAGAATGGACCGTCACAATTCTCTTGAATCCGAGAATGTCCAAAAAAGCCACATAGCAATCCGCGTTTTGTTTTCCGCTTGACCCATTCATGTCTTAATTCTCAAAGGGAATGACTCATTGCAGCAACAATATATGACGTGCAAGAGTTTGTCAAAAAGCGGCCTCCGTTCCCGAAGGCCGCTTTGCGTTTTCTGGATTTGATTTTAATTTGCCCGCCGTGGCTCATGGCTTGGATGTTGCGGGCGTGGGTGCGGGTGTCGGCTGGTTCGGGCTGGCGTGGCTGGCCGATGCGGCAACATTCCGTCAAGACGCGAACGGGGCCACCAAGGAAATCGGCTCGCGTTCGTGCTTGCGGAAAAAGCGAAAATCTCCATCGGTCGTGCAAACGGGATTGTCCGCGTGAAGTTCAGCCAGCCGGACGACACAGGCGTCCGCAAAATCCATGGGCGTGTCGGCGTAACGATTGAGCAACGCGCGCAGCGCCGGCAGTTCGCCGCCCAGAAAAACCGGAGTCAATCCGCCATGCTCCACAAATTCCAAAACTTTGCCGCGCGCCACGCCGTCCTTCGCCACGAGGTGGCAGACTTCCGCGAGCACCGCTTCACAGATCAGGCCGCCGGCGGGAATTTGCGCAAAGGTCTGGCGTGCCCAGGCGTGATGCTGGTCTCCCGGACAGAACCAGGCCACGAGCGGGCCGGTGTCGAAGATGACCGGTTTCATCGGCCAAAGTCATTCAGATGCGCCCGGTTGGTCGAAAGGTCGGAATGTTTGCCGCGTCCGATGCCGGCCAAATCCGCCACGCGGTCGGCCAGATTGCCTTTGGCGGCTGGAGCCTCGCCGGTTGCGGTCAGGATCGTCAGCAGCGCGCGCGCGTTTGCCGGCAGCGTTTCCGCCCCGGACGGATGCACCCGCCCGTTTTCCAGTTCCACCTCGAGTGTCTTGTAGCTCATGGGAAAATTTTACGCGCAAGACCCGGAAGCGTCAATTGGAGTTGGGCGGGAAGATTTACGGATTCGAGTTCGCTTGCTGAATCCGTCGCGCGCGGCCATCCTTTTCGCATGGCCACTTCGCCGACAACGCGAGCGATTAAAAATCCGAAGACGCGCTTCAACTGGCGCGTGAGCGATTACGTCCGCTGGACGAAGTCGCGCTGGCTCGAATTGAAGGCGAAAATCACCGGGCGGAAATACGTCTGCGTTGCGCTCGCCGGCGAGTCGGAATACAACATCACCGTCAATTCCGACCTGACGGTTTCCTGCAATTGCCAGGATTATGACGGCAGCGGGCATCTCGGCGATTTGCGGAATAATTCGTTCGAGGACATTTTCTTCGGCCCGGTCGCGCAAAAATTCCGCGACGATCTGGCGAAGGGAAAGATTCCAATTCCAACCTGCTCGCGCTGCGGCGATTTGAAGCGCCTGCCGGAAAGAAATTCCCCGCAGCCGCCGTCGCGCCTGCCATATCGCGGAATGTTGCTGGAGAATACGGTCATCTGCAACGTGGATTGCATCGGTTGCGCGCGGGAAGGCG
>PLZL01000004.1 GCA_003152145.1 Limisphaerales bacterium | reverse complement strand
GGAATACTCGGCGTCGTCTTCAGCGACTTGTCGGGGCGTATCCAGAAGGAACCGCACTAATGAGAATGCGCAAAGGGAAAGAATTATTTGACTGGGCGGTGGCCGCCGCAGCCGATGACAACGAAGAAACATTGAAGGCACATGCTGGGCGTTGGATGCCCTTTGCCGAACTCATGGCCGTCGCCTTCAATCGCCCTAACGAATCAAGCTCTGCCACGAGTGGTGGGCAGGGCGTAACCAATGCAAACAAACCGTAAAATTAACGCGATGCCGCCAACCTCAAGGGACACCACTCGTTGTGCAGCAGCGCGTTGTTAGGCGTGTATGAACGAACAAACCGAAGCCCGACTGCATGAAATAATGAGCATCGCCAGAAAGCTGTCATGGCTCTACAAAAATCCAACTGGCTACCCAATGATGCAGGGCAGCGAAGTGGAAAAATGTATCCTGATGGCACTGGATGACCGCGAACTCGAACGCTTCCGAGAGGCGGTGAAGGATGCTGATGTCATCACCATCAACCGCAACATAAACCCTCAACACGCCTAACGCCACAAGCTGAGGCACAGCGGACTAGGCGCGTGGATTGCAATGACGGCGCTAACCGCTGTTGCCTCCAGCGCGTTGTTAAACGGCCCAAAAACGTGACGGCCAACGCACAGAAAACATGCTGCAACTGGCTGGCTTTCTGCCTGACGCTAGGATGGAAGAAAGATTCACTGGATGCGCTCGAACAAATGTGGTGGGACTACCATGACCGAACCGGAAAACTCGTCAGGCCGCACGCCGCTGATGAGCCGCGTGGCGCGCGTGAAAGTCACGCTGGCGCAAGAACGATTTCAGGCGGGGGTAGCTTTGCATCGGTGAACCTGATGCCGCTTTCTTCCTCGGTTTGAATGTTCCTCAAAATGTCGGCCAAGGATTCAACGCAGGCGTCCGCGCCGTCCGGCAGAGCGTCGGCGTAGGAGTTCATGCGTTCTGCGACTTCGGTTGGAGTGTCTCCGACGGCCAGTAGCCAGCCGATTTCTTCATCGGGCGTCCCGTCTGCTGGAAACCAGATTTTGCCGTCGAGTTGGCAGCAATCGGAAACTTTCAGCCAGGGCTTGAGTTCGTCCGGCATGACAAAGGACGACCAAGAATCTTTGTCGCCCTTGATCTTGACCATGCACTCGGCGGAAAACTTGAAGCCGTAATCAGTGTCGACCAGTTCGCCATCCGCGCCGTGCCATAATATTTCCGGCACGTTCGCGGCGGCTAAGAAGGAGGCGGTGGACGGCATACCGCCGCGCGCTGTGGCGTCAATGAAGTAGGCTTCGGCTCCGGTGACGCGGACTTCCATTGACCACTGGCAACTATATTCACTTTCGGCGAGAAACGGCGAGAACGCATCCATGATATGGGTAAGTTCATCGGGCATTTCCCGTTTGAGTGTGACGGCGGAGAAATAGGCTTCATCTTTTTGTTCAATTCCGTGGAGCATAGTGGCTGGCCACTGGCCATGCACGCAAAATGTGTCCGCGCCGATTTCGAGTTTGGTGTCAATCTTGTCGAAAACGAGGAATGGGACGTGTTCTTTCAAGCCGCCAAGCTTCACTGCCCAGAGGTCGAGATTTTCTGCGTCCTCGCGCCAACTGCGCCAGTGTTTGGTTTCCAAGCTTCCTCTCCAAAATGAAACCTTGATGAATTGATCCTTTTTGTCTTTGAGATAATCGGCCAAAGCCGAAAGACCGACAAGGCTACGATGGGGTGCGATTGCCAGACCAAGCTCGCCGAGTTTTTGGAAAAAGAATTCTCGGTTGGTTTCCAGTCTCATGCCGGCCCCGGCCCCCCAGACGCGGCAGCCTTGGGCGCGCAAATCAGCTTGCAGGCCTTGGTGGTAAATGTCCGGGAAAACCCATAGGTCAATTTTGTTTTTTATAGCCCACGGGTCATTACAGCGAATGATGTCATCGAAACCCGCGCCTATGATGCCTTCGTTCAGTGTCGGAAACGCCTTTTCAAAAGGCGTGTGGTAATAGACTTTTCCGAATCCACCGGGTTCGGCTAGTCGCCGGGCCAGCGGGAGAAAAAATCCGTGGTCAAAAACCAAGGCTGTGCGGTTTGAAAAATCCTCGCTCACAAATTCAATTCGCCATAGGTGCCATAATTGACGGTGAGTTCTTCGCCTTCGGCAATCTCCCGTAGCGTGAAGAAATCTCCATCCCGTTCTTCCATATTAGGAGTCTTGCTGTGGTTCAAAAACCATGCCACCCCACACGAGTTGAGACTGTGATTCGGGATGTCAAAAACGCCGTCATTTTCGGGGCACAAATCTACCACCAATTGCATGATGGATTTGGGAAGTTGGGCGGATTCAATAGCGGCTCTGGTGCAAGTTTCAAACACGCACGGCCTGTCCTCTTGCATCGGATTGATGCCCTTGGGGATTGGCCGGACGGCGATGACGCCTACGCCTTGGATTTTGCTCGCGCCGATGCGGCAGAACACTTTTGTTTTGAGGTCGTTTATGAATTCAGTTGCGGTGATCATAGTATTTTTATTGCTCCATTATTTTTTTGGTTTCTCTGGCCTGGCCATCCATGAAAGTGAAAACACCGATGCCAACCATCACGCTTATGACCGCGATGAGTAAAACTCCAAGCCAGTATCGGCCATGATCAAGTTCAAGGCCGGCCCACACACCCGTTGGCATTTCGAGGGCGTAAAGCACGGCGGAAATATATTTGGATAGATTCATGGAAGGACGTGTTTTTTAATTCTTGGCTGGCGGCGTTTGATCACTTCAACCTGAACTTGCCGGACCGTTTCCGACACCGGCTCGGTCTTACGCAAGACGGGCGGGTGTTTGGCGAGCGCGTCTTTTTCGATTTCGTCCCAAAACGGCGAAACCATCGTCCGGCGGAGATGGGAGTCAATCGCGGCGCGCGTGTTCCGTTCGTCAATTTCCTTTGGATTCAGTTCCATGGTCGAAAAAGTCTTTCATCCGGTTGTGGGCGAGTTCCTGCAAATGCTCCTGGTCTTTTTGACGGGACTCCTGCTCAAATGTAATCTGACGCTGTGCTGTTCTTTGAGCATGGGACTCTCTGGCATTATCAGCTTTCAGTTTGGCCATCATCATGGTGCTTTGCAGTTTGGCCGCAGCCTCTGGGTCCATTCCGCCGTTTCCCTTCTGCTGTTTCTTCATGGCCTCTTGTGCGCGCTGGGCGAAGCCCTTGACAGCGTTCATCAACTGAGCGAGCGCGTCCGTGTAGTGTTTGGCCTTTTCCTTTACCGTATCGTCGGGCGGAACCCCTTTGACGTGCATCGGCTTTTCGTCTTCGGAAAAGAGTTTGATGTGGCTGGCGATGCCATTGCCCGGGACTGGCTGGCCCTGGATCGTCTCGCCGGCGAGGTTTTGGAGGCCGTTGATTTCGTCCGGGGTGCCCACGCCGCCCCGCTGGATGATTTGCTGGACCTTGGCGGCCATTGTCGCCAGCAGCGCCTCGATATATTCGGAATGATTTACGCCTTCCTTCAGGGCGACCGGCAAGCCTTGCAGCATGACGCCGGCGGCCAGTTGCGCGTCGTGGATTGAGTCGCTGATCACCGGCTGGTCGGGCACGGCCTGCCGCGCGAGTTCGTAATCGTCGGTGAGTGAGGCGAGGCCCAGGCGCATGAAATTGCGCTGCGCGGTCGGGTCGAGCTTGTTGTAATACAGCAGCATGATTTTGTCGAAGATGGCATTTTGCAGCATCTTGTTGCCGCCGCCCATGACCCGCACCGGCTGCACATTCCAGCGTTCGATTTCCAGCATTTCCTCCGGGACACCCGATTTGAGGACCGCCAGACGGAACTGGCGCACGTCGGCATCGCGGCTGTTCTGGATGCAAAAGCGACGGCAGATTTCGTCATACTGGAATTTCTGATAATTGTAAGCCTGGTTGAGCAGGCCACTGACCAGCGCGGCGCTGGTGTTGACCTTGGCCATGGTGCGCGTGGCGGTTTCATTCTCGCCGGCCTCCTGGTCGAAGTCCTGGGTGAATGAGGCGGAATTGTCGGACATGATCTGTCGGTTTTTTGCCAACGCCATTTTGATAAGTTCGCCGTCCACTTCCCAACGCTCATCCCGTTTTACAAATTGCAGACCGTCCGGCAGTGCCTTTTTGTCCGTGAGATCCACTTTCCACGCGCGCTCGGAGTCAACGGAATTTGTGACACGAAAATACTGCATCAACTGCTCGAACGTGCTTTCGTCGAACTTGCAGTTGAGGCGGTTTTGGACGTGACAGATCGAGTAGAGTAGGAAGCCGAGCGAGCGGACGGTGTGATAGCGGAACGGCGCCACGCAGGAACAATCCGCAAACTGGAAATGGACTGTCTCGCTCAACTTGTCGCAAAATACGGGGTTGCGGCGTTCTTCGGAATCGTAGAGGAAATCGCTTTTGTCGAAATTCCATTGGCCGTATTTGCCAGATTGTTTGCTGGGTTTTACGTTCAATGACATACCGCCCGCGCCGCCGATCCCAGGCTCGCCCCAAGCATCGAGGATGATCTTTTTTCGCCAGCCGGACCTCTTGCCGTCATCGTTCCAATAGATAAACTCGAAACAGTCTATGGTTGGGACACAATCAGAGGCGTAGTAGCCGCCGTCCTGTTTGATACGTTCCTCCATTTTTTCTGGCGACCAGACTGGAAGGTAAGCCGCCGAAGACAGGGCATGTGTTTGGTCGTTGACCCACTTTACGCACTTTTCAGCCTTTTCAATGTTCCAGCCGGGATCAACTTGGGGCTTGTGTGTATTCTCCCAAAGTTCTCGGGCGCTGTATTGGCGGTAACGGGCGAGGAACGGGAGGTTGCTCAGCGAGAGCAGCGTGTTGGATGGGACCAAAATATCCTCGATGCCATCGGATTCCGGGCACCACGCATGCGCGTCCGGCCAGCTTGACGGCCCGATGCCGTGCATGACCAACTGCGCAAAGATACTGCGGCGAGTTTCGAGATAGCGCAGCGAGCCTTTGATCTTTTTGTTCACCTTGTCTTGGAGGCTGGCGGCCCAGTCGCGGCGCTTCCAGACGGGACCGGAATCGAGTTCGACGGTGAACAACGGATCAGGCGCGAGAAACGCATTCGACAATTGACGGCGCGCGTTGTGCGCGATGTTGGACATGGACAGGTCGTTGTAATTGACGGCGATCTGGCCGGCCGCAACTTCATCCTCGCTGTAAGGAGGCCAGCCGTTTGCCAATTCGTTGATCCGTGTCCGGTTTTTTGCGCGCGGCCAATCCGCCAAACGGAGTTCTGAAACAATCTCTTCTACTAGTTGTGGGTTTGAAAAATTCATTGCTATCGTTAACTTTAACGATAACGTGAAACTTCAAAAGCGCAAGATACTAAAATAGTAGGGTTAAATCAGCGTTTTTTGGGTTTGAGCAGGCAGCCGCAACTTCTGGTATTTCCTTGAATCAGGTGGTGGCTGGTCGCGTCCTTCTCATTGCCACAGTCGCATCTGCAAAGCCACGACGCGCCGAATCCTTTTTTGTTGCCACGGCGAATCACCAAGAGTCGCCCGAACCGTTGACCCTCAAGATTTTTGACTGCGGGCATCAGACGGCAATCGCATGAAACGGCCAAGAATTTTTCGCCAGGATCGGGTCATCTTTGGGCCAGTCCCAATTCTGTGCAATCCGATCCTCGTGCTGCGGATGAAACACCACGCGCGAGCCGGTCACGTCGTAACAGTAGTTTCCGAACTCGGCCATGAAGAAATTCACCAGCCAGTTGTCAAAGACGATGCGGCCAAGGCGGAACTCGGCGGGGATTTTTTCGGCAACCTTTTTCCAAATCATGGGCGTGGCGGCGAAGAAGTCGAGGCCGTAGTCCACGAGCCGCCCCTTGCTGGTGTCGCCATCTTCGAGCACGGTCCAGCGGCGGGACACGGCGCAGCCGGCGAGATTGCTCCGCAATGCTTCTTCCACGCGGCGAAAGTTTGGCGGGATGATGATGTCCGCATTCACGATGCAGGACCAGTCATTGAGGCCGCCGCAAAAACCGGCGATGGCTTTGATCGTCGGCTTTTCTTTGCACGGCAGAAAAACGGTTTTTGCCGAGTGCATCCGCTGGTCGCGGTCATTGAAATAAAAAATCTGGTTGAAGATGCGCTCCCAAGAACGGTTGGCGGTGATCTGGTGCTGCCAAATTGTTTTTGGGCAGCCGTCGAAGGGGCGAAAAGATGAGACAGCGATCATTTGTTCTGTGGCTATTAAATAGGTTGGTGGTGATAAAGTAAACTACAAAACGTTAAACGAATTCGTAGTCGCCAGCACCCCGCTCTTTCCAGCAGGCGCGCATGGCGTTCTTGATTTCTTCGTCGGTGAATTCTCGGTTTAACCATTCCGTGCTTTCCATTGTTTTACAAATGGCCATTCGACACACTTCATCCAATCCGCCAGCCACGACGCTTTCAGATTTGAGTGCCTTTCGGACTTCGGCGATGGTTATTATTTTTTTCATGTTGGCTGTTATTGTTGGCGGCTTAATATATTAAGTCGTATAAAAAAATACATGCTGGTGGTGGGATTGTCAACTACAAAACTGGGATCGCCACTTTCAGCATGGTTTCCGCCCATTGCGCTGAATGCTCGCCAGTGTAATACGGGTCGCACGTCCACGCGGCGGACTTGTCGAAGGAGAGCAAACCGCAACGGGCATAATTTCTGGCATTCTTGGCGGCGGTGTAGTCGTGGCCTAAATAACGGTAATGGAGCAATTTGATGCCGGCGTCGTGGGCCGGCTCGGTGGTGTTCTCCAAGCGGTGTTTGCCGCGATTCCAACGGATCAGAGTGTCCGGCTGGAAGATCACGGGTTTGCTGTAAGTCGGCGCGGGCACACCCGTTTTGACCAGTTCATAAATCTGGCTGTGCCCGTCATCGGGCGGCAACCCTTCGTGAATCATGTTGAATCCGGTCGTGGCCAGGATTTTGTGCCCGTCTCTTTTTGCTTCGGCCAGAACCAGCCCCAGTTGTGGATGATAAAGGAATTCGTCAATGTCCGGCCACATGACCCAATCCGCGAGGCCGACAAAAATGGGATAAGTGCTGTAACAAAATTCCAGAAATTTGTTTTCGTCAATGCCGTCCGCGAACTTCCAATCGTGCAGGCAAACTTTCGGATGCCCTTGTAAAATGTAGCGGCTCCCGTCGTCGCTGTGGTCATCCCAGACGTGGATTATGTCGGCGATAGTTTCATAATAGCGCAAAAAAAACGGAAGCATTTCTCGCTCGTTATGGCACAGGCTGCAAACGACGATTTTCATGGCGCTTGGCCTTTGGCGCTCCAAATGTCGCGCATTTTTGATCGCATACGCGCGACCATATCCATTGCAGCGGTATCCCATTCGATGTTCATTTCGTCCCAATGGCCCGAAGCATAATTATACATCTTCTGGCGCTCGGAACCTGGCTGCAACGGCTGCCAGTGGTGCGCGATGGATACCGGCGCATTCACGCCCCGGCCCGAGAGTCGCGCATAGGCGTCGAAGATCCGGTCAATGGTGCCCGTGCCGGTGCAGAACTGGCCGCACGCCTCGCATAAATCCCGGCGAACCATCGGCAAGGCCCAGCCATACCGCCCATCCGATCCAGAATCAATGTCCGCACACGCCACGCCGAATCGAGTATTTTTCAGAGCCTCGATGTAAAGTTCATCCCAGCGCGGCGTCACCATTTCCGCGTCATCGTTCCAAGCCAGCAAAAGGTCGCCCGTGGACCGGCGATAGCATTCCTCGTAGTAAATGTGATTCCCGGTGTAACCCAATGACGGCCCCAGAATTGCCGATGGGAAAACGATGGCGGCTGGATCGTCGTTGTCCATCCGTAGCACGATCTCGATTTGCTTTGGGTTCGCTGCCCTTGACAATAAAAAGTGAATTGATTCGGCCAGTAGATGCGCGTTGCCCCGGCTCGGAATGAGGACGCTGATGTTCATGCCAATCCTAATTCTTTGTAAAAATCAAGCGGGATAATCCTGATTTGTTTACCGCGATACCAGAGGTCAACCGGCTGATCGGGAGAAGCGTGGCTCCAAGCCTGAAAGATGGGGAAGTCCCCTTTGTCGGGATTTGGCTTCAAAGCGTTGTCCACCAGATGATATTTGTCGGCGAAGCACTGGATGGCCACATTTCCAAGCGTGACGAATTCACAAAAAGTTTGTGGAAAATCGTTCTTACAGGATTTGACATACGCATCAAACGGAAGCCAATTTTTTTGCTCAACCAGTTCGCGCGCGGTTCGGTAGGTCTGGCGGTCGTAAGTTTCGCCGTGTTGTCGCATCGTTTCAAAATGGATGTCGAACGGCAGGCACTTCTCCGTTGCCAGCTTCCAGGTCAACACCGCCTCGTGCCGCAGGAGAATTGAATCAAAACGCTCGTATTGCAGTATCGGCTTTCCGTATCGAATGAAAGTCTCCGGCGTCACTGGCGCGGTGAAAACGCAGTCCGGGTCAATGTGGCAAACAAAGTCGGCAGCGGGGCACCATTCATCGGCGCGCATTTTTTGGGCCATGTGAAAAAGCATCCCCTTGCCGGGCCATTCCTCGCCACTCACGCAACGAACTGGAAACGGGAGAGCGGTCGAGGCCGGCTCCGCCAGTTTCAGAAGCGCCGCCAAGTCCTGATGCGGCACCAAAATCGTGACGCCACTGAACCCGGTCGCGAATTTGGCGATGGAACGCAGGCAATAGACCAGCCACGGATAATCCTTGGCGTAGGTCACGATGAAAAGTTCAGTTTTGTTGGGCATCATCTTGTAAGGATTTGATTTCGAGTTTTGGCAGAACGCGCTGGACAAAATCGGCCAAGTCCACCATCTCGTCGAAGCTGGCCAGAGACCGGCCGTAGTTCCATGTGACGCCGAAGCGGAAGTCCGGCAGGATTTTCACCGTGGCGCCTTCGCGGGGTGGCGGCATTGGATCGCTCATTTGAGGATCAAAATTACCTTCTCGGCGCGTTCAAGCAAGCGGAATTGCCAGTGGAAACGGCTGGGTCGAACAGCTTGGCTTACTGCTTTGCTCAGATTGATCATGTGCGTTTTTGATGTTCCTGGCGTATAAACCGGGTGGTCACTCCAATCTTTTCCGTCGGGAGACCTTTGAATGATGTAGTATATTGTTGTTTTCATTTTCGCATCTTTCGCAGTTGATCCACCAAGCCAAAATTCTTGTCGCGGTGGAAAATTACCGCCTCTGGCCTGATCCACTGCTTGACCGCAAGCGGCGATGAGAATTGGAGTGGCGAGCCTGTATGTTCGCTGGGCATTCCGTCTGCGCCAATGCCCCAAGCGTGCTGGCACAGCCGGGCGCTGTCGTGGACTTTGCCAATCAGATCACCAGTCATGTGGGTGTCCCAAGCTTGGCCGTGTGGGACATTGACGCTGCGCGGCGAGAGTTCCGGCAGGTTGCCGGGGTAAAACGTGGGCGAGCCGTTCACATGTCCCATCGCCTTGATGACCGGCCCCATGACCGGGCAGCCGCAGTTTTGATATTCGAGCCAGAGCGTCGGCAACCAGTCGGCCTTGAGCGGCACGCAATCAGCTTCCAGCCAGACCCAGGGGCGGTGAAGATGCGAGTGAATGTATTGCGCGGTCGCGGCGAAGGCGTGCGCCGGGCCGTCGGGCGGGGCTTCGCGCGCCGGGCGGTTGTAGGAAAATTCCAAGACGGACCGGAACGCATTGCCCGCCGCTTGGCGCAGTTGCACGAGTGCGATTCCCTCCACAGTTGAATCATAAGACAGCAGGCAGTCAAATGGGTTTTGCCCGTCCAGTTCGGAGATCCACGCGAGCAGTTTCAACATGAGTGCGGCGTCTTTGGAACACGCGGGCAGGACGACGAGCAGCGGCACTGGCGCGACCATGCCGGCGCGAGCGCGCAACAGATCAATCAACGTGCCGGATTTCTGCCGGTGAAAGATTACGGCGTCGGGGTCGAGTTTTTCGAGGGTGAACGCATGGATCGGGGCATTCTTTTTTGTAATACGAAAAGTCGGCGGCAGATCCCGTCTCGGTCCCCAGAAATGTTGAATGAGGTCGGTGTGGCCGCTGTGTGCATTCAGGATGCGGGAAAATTGCACGTCAAACGCTTCCGAAGTGTTCGGATACCATATTGCGGCATCTTCCGGGTATAATCCAATTCCCGAAATCATCGTGGCGGGAAATCCCGGCTGCTTGCACGGATAGATACAGCCAACGAATTCTTTGCCTGAATTGGTGTAGGCACGTTCTAATTCATCGAGCCAGCCTTTGCGCAACGGCACGGCATCCGGTTCGAGCCAGAGCCAGCCGTTGACGTTGCTGGCTTGGGCATGATGCGCAGCGGTGAGCCAGAGCGAATTGCTGCCGGGCACCCAGCCGGGCACGGTCTGCCCGTTGCTGATGACCTGAACCGAGTCGAAGCTGGCTTCGGCCAAGCGCGCGGCGTTCTGGCACTGATCCCATGGCAGCCCGGCGTCGGCGACAATCAAGGCTGAATGACCCGCGCAGCCGCCAAGCTCTTTGATCCAGCGCAGCAAATTCAGCAGAAGAAAAATGTCGCCGGCATAGACTGGAAGGACGCAAAGCATGTCAATGGACCGCCGTTTTTTCCTCTGACAAAATCCAACACGCTGGATGAAGAAGCTGCCGGACAGCGGGCGACAAATGCTTCAAAGTGTGCTCCAAAGGCGCAAAAACTTTCAAAGAATTAACACACAGGCAGGCGGTGCAAATTCCAAGTTGTGAATCGAGCGGGGTCGAAAGTTTGCGTTCGTTTTTTGATTCAAGATATTTTCTGATGGTCAACACCGCCGGAGTGGTGAAAAATCTCGACGGGTCGGACTTGCTGTTCAACGGGCACTTCACACAAATTTCAGCGCGTTGGTTTGCTTTCTCCTGTTCCACTGGTTTTGTGCCTTCACCAAGCCAGTCAGCCAGAACCGCCGCGCCGGAAGTGATTTTGTCAAGAGCTTCGCCCACAGCAATGAACGGCTTTACCAGTGACGCTTTTTTTGTTTCCTGAATTTGGACCGGCCCTCCTTCCAGGAGGACGTAAATCGCTGCGCCGGGAATGCCGAGGCAGCGCAGCGCATTCGATTGGTCAATGAAGTTTGCGATTTTCGCCGGGTCGGTCGGCAGTTTCAAATGCGGGTTGCTGCGCGCAACGCCTTCAAACCAAGTCACGCCTTCGCCCATGGACCAGAAAATGCGCGTCTGGTTAATTGCTGAAATGGTGACGATGAATCCCCCCGGCGGACATTGGGTTCGTGATTTCAAGCGGACTGACATCGGCGAAAGATGGCACAATCTTGCCGGCGAGTCAATTTCTGTCTTGCGAAAATTACCCCCATGTCAGCGTATCACCACCAGAAGACAAACCCGTCAGTCTCAATCGTGGCGCGGTTTTTTATCGTCTGGACTGGTCGAATCGGCAATATCTCCATTCACGTTGGGTTTGGATATTCACTCATCCAGTTGCGAAGTTGTCGGCACCGCTGGCAAAGCACAGACCAATGTGCGACGTCGAGCAGCAATGATTCCGCGCGACCAAGCCGATGCTCGATGGTCAACTCATCAGGCGAGCCGCACGATTCACAACGCCGGCCGGGAAGCCATTGAAAACGAAGGTGTTCGTAGCTTTGCTTGCGGTAGAGCAGTGTCATTTGAACCTCTCTGCGTTTTCACTCATGGCGCGTTCCTTTCGTGATGCCGAAAAAATGATTTACCGCAGCCCGAACGCCCGCCGTTATGGTGTGATAATCGTCCGGCCTGATGGCCAAACATCGCTCACACTGCCACGCTGAATTCTTGACCCGAACGGCTGGGCGGCCACAGTCACACAGCGGTTTTATTTTGCGGTTCGTGCTGCTCATTTGACGCTGGTTTGAGTTTGCCTTTTGCCCGCAGAGCCTTCATCGCCGCGCTGCGTTCGGCGGGTGAAAGCCCGCTCCACCGTTTTGCGGCAGAGCGGCGCTGCAAGCCGCGCATGTATTCTGAAATGGCCGGGTTCATTGGTTTTTAGGTCCAAAGAATTTGTCCGATTTGTTATCGAAGTTTTGGCCGCCAGCCATGCCCCAAGCCTCGCCGGTTTGCGTGTTGAGAATCAGCGCATAGCCGTTACATACCGCAACTTTGTATTTGCCAACGGAGTTTGATGACGATGATTCCGCGCCCATGACAAACATGGCCGCGACGCCGATGACCACTCCGCACAGCAGACTTTTCAGACCAATTTTATTTTTCATTTTTGCCTTTCGTTCGTGCGGCTTAATTGCCGCGTGCTGTCCCCTGTCACGGAACAGACCGCGAAAATCACAACGCGCAATAAAAGAACAGGACGATTGCAAACCACACCGCAAACCACGCCGCGTCCTTCGCCAGCAAAAGAAAGAATTTTGTCAGGGTCATGGTGTTGCCTTTCCGGTAGCCGTTTTAATCGCGGCGCGGGCTTGCTCTTTCGCCTCACGATAAACCTGCCCGCGCGTCCGGTTGATTGAACCAGTGGCGAGAATATCTTCAAAACATTTCTGCCCTGCATCCTCCAAGTTTTGCAGCGCCTCCAGAAGCGCGGCGTTATTTGCGGTCAACCGTGCATTTTCCTCACTGATCTCGTGCATGGATAAACCCGTTATCGGGTGAGTGACCGCCGGCAGAATCGCAGGCGCGTTATTCACAGCGGATTCTATTGCCAGAGCGAGCGGAACCAATTCTGCCGGATCTCCCTCGACATAAATCCGCGCTGTGCTTTTGCGGTTTGATGGGAACAGCTTAATTGATCCGCCGTTATAGCCATGCGGTTCTCCCGTCACATCATCGCGCGCAATGTGCCAAGAAATTTTGTCCGTTTCATCTTTGATCGCCGCCGCGCGTTTGCTGTTCGCGGCTGCTTCCGCCCATTTGTTTTTTGATTTGAATTTCATAATTTTTCTTTCAGTCGTAATTTTCAGCTTCGAGTTTGGTGATAAAGAAGTGAATCCCGCCGCCGCATTCGACAGTATAATCTTCATTCCACTTGTCGCATTTGACGGTTTTACCAACACGATAAATAACCTTGTCCGTGTAAGTGCTGACACCTTCTTTTGCGCCGATGACTTCCAAAACTTCCACATATTCAGCGCGGCATTTCCTCCAGAAAGCAGAACTGCGTTTGGCTTTGGCTGGGATTAGCAGCTTCACGAGAACATTGTCGCGGCACAATTTCCAGCCGATCAAATCACCCTCCGGCAAAATGCGCGTTGAGGCAATCACTAGTTCCGAGTTTTCTGCGCCTGACAGGTCTGCGCCTGACAGGTCTGCGCCTGACTTGACCGCCACTTTTACGGCCTCGGAAAGACAGGAAAAATCACCCTCAAATAGAATGTTTCCAGTCCATCGGTTTTTTATTTCAATTTTCATCATAAAGTTTCCTGTTGTTCTTGCGGTTCAACTCGTGACTTTGGCCGTGCCAACTTCGTTGCCGTTAATGTCGAGCACGCTGGCTTCAACTGGTGCCGCTGCCCATTGACCGCGCAATTGTTCAAGCGCCGCCCAGACGGCGCGCTTCGCCTCATCCGTGCCGCCATCTTCAAACGCCGCGTTGTCCATCGTGATTTCAATTTTCAATTTCATAGTTTTGTTCCTGTCGTTTGTTTCTGGCTTCTGGCCAGACGTTGCCCGCTGCGACAGGCAAGGTCTAATCAGTGACCGCTGCGAATTGCGGCGTAGTTGGCGTAAGCATCCCGCAAAACCTTGAGCGAATTTTCATCTCTCAAACCATTAGCCAGCGGACCGGACTGCAAAACGATTAAAGCCGCGTCTGCCAAGGCCACGAGCGCGGCGTGCTCGACCTTAGCCTCGTGCGCGATTGCATACATAGTCTCGATCTCGGTCACATCATCGCAACCCGTCGCGCTATGCCGATAAACTTCAATTACAGTCTTAATAGCTGACGGGATCACCGTCAGCTTGTCTTGATTTTGATTTTTCATAATTTCGATTTCGTTTCCTTCTCCGGCTTACTGGGCCTTGTCTGTCACCAATATATATGACGCAACCGCTACGTCAACAATTATTCATCCTCTTTCACCCTGATTCTGGCGTAGGGGATTCACTTAGGGGTTTCCCCGATACGGGCGCCGCGCGCGCCGCCCGCGCCTGGCGGAATACAATGCTCGCGCTTGACTCGCGGCCCGGCCTGCGCCAGATTCAACCAATGACCGAAACCGCAACCGAACCAGCCCCAGCCCGGACCTGCAGCCCGGACAATCAGCCCAGCGCACCAGAGCCGGCCTCTACCGATATTCACCCGATACAACTTGTGTCCCCAAAACTGCCGCGCCGCAAAACCTCGCGCGTCCAGCAAACCGTCCAGGCCGCCAACCTTCAACGCTTTACTTACGATTGCGGAATCGCTCTACGACAAGAGTTGATGAAAGATGGAGAATTGAAGATTACACGCGAAGATGCTCAGGCTCTTGGCCAGCTTGTCAAGGCGTGGGACACCGCGGCAGATCGCCTGCGCGTGCTTCGCGGCAAGGGTCTACCGGCCAGCGTGCGGTCAAAGCCTGCCAAGAACGCGAGCGTCGAGCCACTGAACCCAGCGTGACACCNNCATTGATTCTATTGGGTTTGATGAATTAATGATGCACAATAAGAATTATACCTAGTTGGAAAGCGTTGGATTTTCATCGAAGGAATCTACTTGCGTCGGGGGACCGACCAGACGGGGTGCCGGTGGTAGCCCGCTTGCTGCCGGGGGTCCCGTCTATTCGTAAGAGGGCGGCTTAGAGAGAGGCTTGATTCTGTGCGAAGGCAATTTTACAGGACTTGCGTTTTCTCTGCTGACGTTTTTTTGCTGCGGAGGCGGCTTTACAGATGGGGCAACGGCAACCGTGTCGCTCGTAGAGATTGAGGCCGTGATCGAACTTGCGGTTTTCAAGGGCGGTTTTTTTGCGGTGGCAGGAGCGACAGAGGACTTGGCACTTGGCCAGTTCGGCGTCCCTTCTTTCGGATGACCAATCCCACATATCCTGGGATGGCCTCGATTTGGCGCGTTGTCGTTGTCTGTGTGGAACCAGGTGATCGAGTTCAAGGTGATTCGAAGATCCGCATTTGCAGCATGGGCCGTGTTGCTGCAACCAAGCAATGCGGCGAGCCTTGGCGCGGAGTTTTCTCTGATGACGGTGACGACGACGGCCGGCGCGGCGATCAAGTGAAGGCATGACTGAATGTATCAGGAGTCCCCTCATTTGTCAAGGGGTGTCCGCCCCACCGCCGCCGTGCCCCGCTGACTGGTGGCCGGGTCCTCGAATCATAAAGGAGGTGTATCGAGAGAACGGGCTTTCTGCGGTCTGAAATTTCTTGGGTGGGTTTTTGTGTGGTTTGGGTGATGTTTCCGAGTGCTGCGGTGGTTTTTTGGATGGCTTGGGTGGTTTTCGTGATAGCGCGGAAATGGTGTTTGAATGGTGTCCAGAGAGAGGACTCTTTTCGGGGAATTGGCGCTCTTCTCTGCCTCTGCCTCTGCCTTGGTTAATTCGTGTAAACTTTGTAAATGATGTAAATGGATGTTGACATTTACTTTTTGATGAATATCCTGATGGAATATGAGCTTTGGAAAACACCATGTTTCGATGTATGAGGGTTCGATGGTTGGTAAGGGGAGTCCTTTTTTTGCGGTATGGGGTTATGTGATCAGTCACCAGAAACCGAACGGCAAGCCGGCAACGGAGATGCTTGTGGAATTAAACCCGCAGATAATCGCGTTTTTGTTGGGTGAAAAAGAGGAAGTTGTCGTCTCGAAGATCACTGAGATGTGCGAGCCAGATCCCAAAAGCCGGACGCCGGATTTGGATGGCAGGAAGCTGGTCAAGCGCGGCGAATACACCTATCTTGTTGTCAACGGACTGGCTTGGCGCAAGATCAGAAACGATGAGGAAAGGAACGAGTATCAGCGCATAAAGCAGGCTGAATATCGGCAACGCAAGTTGGGGCGTAAAAAGAACACCGGCGACGATGGCAAACCGCCGTCAGAACGGTTCATGTCTCAAGAGCGCCGAGCGGTAAAGGCGGCGCTGGCCGGCAACATTGCGCTTGCGGACAACATTGCGGCGGGTGAAGCATGACCGACCGACAAGCGGCGTATCAGGAGTTTTTGGCGTCCGAATTCTGGATGGAACTTCGGCAGGCTTATTTTGAGCGTGATGGCCACAAATGCAGGGCTTGCGGCTGTTCTGGTGAAATTCATGCGCACCATGTTCGTTATCGAAAAAGCTGGCGTGAAACCCAACTCTCCGATTTGGTCACTCTCTGCAAATCGTGCCACACGGCAAGACACCAACAGCCCCGGCAGTTCTTCGGATTTGTTCAAAGTCTGGGCCGCTATGAGCGGCGACAGCAAAGGGAGTCACAACGCCGCCTCAAGAGGGGCCAGAGAAAAGAAGCCCGGCGGTTTGCAAAGCTTCGCAAACGAGCTCGATGGGGGATTGGATAGTCAAAAACGCGCCAGGACGCGATTTGCGCTCTGGGTGGTATCGTCCAGCGACCGGGGGGGTGAAAGTGGCGGGCGCGAAGGCTGGCGCGCGGCGTGCCCGGGCGTGGTCGAAGGTCGGGAGGGTGGGGGAGGGTTCATATTCCGGTTTGAATCATGACTCGGATGATTTCTTGCGCCACTTGTGGGACTCGATGCGCTGCTTTGCTTGCGACGGGTAGGCGTCGGCACGGTAAAGTGAGCAAGGAGCATCCGGCCTGCGAAGTCTCCAGGATGTTAGTATCATGCGGCAATCTTGAGAGCACGTCTTTGCCCGCTTTCGCTTGGTTGGATGCGGCATAAACTCCGAGCCGCAAACTTCGCAGAACTTTGTGAGCGGATATTTCTGCTGATGGATTTGAGAGTGCTCTTTCTGAGAAACGATTTGCAGGTTTTCCAGACGGTTGTCCCGCTTGTCTCCATTGATGTGGTGAACAAGTTCCCACCGCAGAAGCGGACGCCCGACAAGCTCCTGCATGATACGCCGATGCTGGTCTATCTTCTTGCCGTTTTTCTTGGACTGAATGTAAGGATATTGCATGACGCATAGTCTCGTATTTACAGGATTGGGCAAGCATTATTTCCCACGCGTGTCATTTATTGCCATGAGGATTTCAACCACAACGGCAGGCACCACGGAATTTCCAAGTCCCTTCAAGCGATGGGCGCGGTGTTTGATTCCGGTGGCGACTCTTGGCGTTTCGCGGTCTTCGTCCGGCCACTGGCAAAATGCTCCACCGCCGTCCAATCTTTCGGGTAGCCCATCAACCACTCGTGGTGTTCCTACTTCCCATCCGTCACCCCAAGGTAAAGTTGAGGAAAGCGTTTCGATATTTCTTCCAACGCCTCAACCAATTTCTGCTCGCGCTGGCGTAAATCAATTAGCTTGTCGCAAAGTTCAACGGCCTTCGCGTGTTCTTTGTCGGCCTCTTTATTCGCCTCGGCAAGCTCGCGCTGCAACTTCTGGTAATCTTCCAACGACACGACCTGCTCGTATCCGCGAGTTGGCCGGAATTCTTCTGTCGGCGGTGGTGTCGTAGCGCCGGCGACACGTTTTACCAGTTCCTCAATCCGCGGGTCGCTTCGAGTCATTTTCATTTTGCGGTTGATGAAGGCGCATAGCGCGTCATTCTCGCTCCGGCTGTAAAACAATTCCCTCTCCAATCCGCAAATTTCACAACTTCGTGCCAGCCTGAAGTGAATGCAGTCGCGCGTCTGTCCCGGCGGGTGAAATTGCTGAACCCATTCGGTCGGTGTTTTGTCGTCGTTTTTCATAATGTTGTAATCGTGATCCGCTTTCTCGTCGGCAATCTCCCGCTCGCGATCCGCGTCAACCGGCTCGCGTAGTGGTCCTGAAAATCTTGGCCAGTCCAGGCTCATAATGGTTTAATGTGAAAGCAAAAATGACAGTGCCAGAACATGAGTCGGAATCCCCAATAATGGGTTTCAATTCCAAACGACCACTTGGTTGACGAAATTTCCAGCCTGAAATCGTCGGCATTGCGACACACGTTTTTGTGTTGTTCTTTTGTAATGCTCATGTTTGTTCCTCGCATTCTTCCAGAAGCGCCACCATTTTTTCGCGGCTGACTCCCGGCGCGCGCTTCTGAAAATAGTTCCAGAAGCCGTCTGGGTCTTTCTGGTGCGCCTCGACCGGGTGCGACGAGCAGAACATTTCAAACGCGATTTGTTTGCACTGATCTTCCGTTTCGTTGCCAGTCATTTCGATGAACATGGCCGTGCCTGATGGTTTTGCGCTCATTTTATTTGATCCAAAAATTCTTTGAATGTTCGGACTGTGTGAATTGTGTGGCCCAACTTTTCGGCCCACACCTTCATCGCGAGTTGCTGTGGCGAAAGCTTTCCTTTAGTAGTTTTGCATTCAAGGAAAAAGATTCTCCCACCGTCGGCAAGAATTGTAAAATCCGGTTCCCCAATGGTTCGCATCGCTCGGTGCGCCGTCGAGCCGTGAAAGTAAATCCAACCCCATAGACGGCAATGGGCGATGATCTGGTTGTGCAAATCGCTCTCGCGCTCAACCGGATTTCCATCCAATAGCGGAGAACTGTCAACCCGCCTGCCAGCATCTACTCGGCGTTGCATATTTTCGTATTCAAATTGGCTGATGACGCTCATTTCGCCTCCACTTTCTCGGCTCGGGCAAGGGCTTTATAGAAATTATTTTCGATCTCTAGAGCCTCGTCGAGCGGCATGAATGGGCCGCGATTCGCCATTTTCATTCCAGCCGCAACCAACTCCGGCAGCATGTTCGCCGCGTGGCGGCGGTAAATGGCATTTGCCTTTAATTGGTCGTAGTTGGCCGCGCCAAGTCGTGTTTTGTTTGTCCACGGTAACGGCGTGATTTCTTCCAAAAGTTTTTGCAGTTTCATTTCGCCTCTAATCGGTTTGGGATTTTCCTGAATTGAATCACCCATATCCACGGATTCTTTTCAAAAGAGCCTTTGCCGTTGATGGATTCCCAAAGACTTCGGTAAAGCATTTTACCTGAAACCATTGATCCGTCGCAGTCGCCAACGCCGCCAGCAAGCGCGCAATAGTCGTTATTGCAATCCGCCGAATGTTCCATGCAAGGAATGCACCCCTCAGCAACGGCGTCTGCCTCGGTGATGTCCTGAAGTTTTTCGACGCGCACCGATACGATTTCCAGCGTGATGCGGCTCGCGGATCGCGGCATGAAGATGGATGGCTTCCAAATAAATCGTTCGGGATAAACACAAGCGGCGCGATAGAAGCATTGTCCGTCTCTTGAATCTCGTCGCCATGTTTCCCGCACCCACAGATGGTTTCCGACTTCACCGAATCTGCACCTAAAAGCTGTTCCTCGATTTGGATTGCGTTGCATCAGAGCAAACCAGACTTTGCATCCGTTCCATTGCCGCGTAACTGTGTCATTCCAGGGCGGGAGCTTGGTTAGCATTTCAAGAGGCTGTAAAGCCAACGCCCGTCTTGTCTGCGTCTTGCTGCCGTTCAGGATCGCTTTTACCATCTCTGACGAAAATAAAATTGGCCGTTCTTTCGGTTTCAATTCCCCGGCGATGCCTTTTATTTTGGTGGTCGTTTTCATGCCACAATTCTTTTCCACAATCTTTGTTCCTCAAATTGAGTTTTGGAATTAAAGCTTTTCAAAAGCATGGTTTTGTGTTGGTCGCACAAACGCCACCTGAAGCCAGCGATGCCAGATTGTTCCTTCTGCCAAACGGCGGGCTTGGCGCATTGGATTAAAGGCGAATATTTATTTGCGTCTTTGATTGTCCATTCGCAGGTTTTCATTGCTGCCTCCAAGTCTTGAAGCCAATCAGGGCCAGCGCAATCACTGTGAGCACGATGGCGATTGTTTCGTTGGCGGTCATATTTTTATCAAGTTAATCGGACGCGACCACGGCGGCGATGGCCGACAACAGGCCGGTCAAGGCTAATCCCGCCGTGCAGCTTTTGAATCTATCGTCGCGCCCGAAATTCATACTGGTTCAGTTGTCCGCTCGGTTATTAACATTTTTGCACCATCGAAATTGCATTTGACCCGCGTTCCGCTTCCGCCCTTTGTGGATTTCAAAACCTTCAAGTGCATCAAGGTCGAATCATCCTTGTCGCGCCATGCACCGATAAGCAGCCCGCAGGAATTCTCAATCGAACCGCTTTCCTTTGCGGAATGCAACGCGATTTCCTTCGAGTCTTCCGTCGGTCTTCGCACCTGTGATGCCGCAATAATGATTGTCCGTGTCGTCTTGGCCAGCACTTTCAAACCCTCGGCTACATCTGAAATCCGCTCGCGCCGGTTCGCCCCGTCCGCGCCGACAAGTTGGAGGTAATCAATCAGGACGAGTTTCGGCTTGCAGCCCATTTTTAATTCGCTTCGTAGGATGTAGTTTTCAAAGTCTGCCAGTGTCAATCTTGATTGCGTGCAAATGAAAAAGTTTCTGAACTCCACTCCAAGCCCTTCCCCGATCACTTCGCCGCGCTGGTAGGCGGATTCAACATCTCGGCAATCCAGCCTGTATTGAGCCGCCACGGAACGCTCGAATAAAAGTTCGGGTGGCAGTTCCAACTCAAACAGGAGCGTCGGAATTGGGCGTGCGCTCTTGGCGATGGCGGAGAGAATCCCAGTCTTGCCAGCGCCGGTGTCACCAATGAAGAAAACCAGTTCGCCAGGAATCAGTGGGCGGATGTATCGTCCCAGAGTCGGCAACCATTTCCCAAGATCAAATGAGTTTTGTGCCTGGCTTTGGATGAGCCGAAGATAATTCGGCTCGATCTCGCCCATTGTGTAAATCGGCAACTTGACGCCCTTGAAGAACGGGTGGGCATTTGAAAACAGTTCCTCGATGGCGGCTTTGGATTCGTTCTCGGATTTGAAAGAGGCGATGAAATCTGAAATGTCCTTCGTGGTCTTTGGCAGCTTGACGATTCGCACGGACTTCGCTTTGCCGCACACGGATTCAAAAACAAGGTCAACATGCTTTTGTCCCGGCTCGTCGGTGTCGCCGCAGATTACCACCTCCTTATCGCAAAGCGTTTCCGTGTAGGCGTCCAGCCACTTGCCCGCGCCGCCGACGTTGCACGTTGCGACAATCCCAAGTTCCGCCAGATTGTCCGCGTCTTTCTCGCCTTCAACGATCCACACAATCGGACTTTTCAAAACTTCGGGCAGGTGATAAATAAATCGCTCAACTCCGTCCATGCTCCAAATCCAATTCCCGTCCACTTGATGCCGCTGACGGAAGGATTTCGGCTTGAGCCTCACCACTTGATAGGCTTCCTGACCCGTGTGTTTTTGGTAGGAATAAATCTTTTCGATCACCGGCTTCTCGGTTGTCGCATGTGCGTTGCTGGCCGGGACAGCGAACGGCCTGGCCGGTTCTTCTGGGAATAGGTCTTTCATTTTCAATCCCAGTGCCGCCACAACGGATTCAGTCGGACAATTCGCAAAGCATTTCAAAAGAATTTTCCCGTCGCCTGCCCTGCGAACTTGGAGCGATGGGGATGAGTCGTCGTGGGCTGGACATCTTACCAGCCATCCGACGGCGGTTTTCTGCCGCTTCTCAAACTTGGCAATGAAGTCGTCGAAAGTCATGGAGCGCAGCCATGAAGCGGGTTTATGTGTTTAATTCCCGGCCTGCCGTTTTCCTCCCAATGGCGCTTCCAGTTTGCGCCCGCCGCCGTCCAAGATTTCATTGGATTTTTACCAACCTTCCATCCATTTGATTCGTAATAGTTGAAGAACTTTTCCGCCTCCGTCATTGGCAATCCTGATTTTGAAAAGAGTAGTTTTATTTCTTCCAGCGAGGGTTTTTGGAACTTGCCGGAAGCATCGGCGGCTTTTTCCCGGTGTCTAGCCACCCTGAGATTTACATCTGCTTTGGTTCTGATTGAGTCGTATTTTGTCCAGTTCAAAATTCTCCATGCCCAGTCCCGATGTGCGTCGAGCCGCTCAATTCTGCGGCCGTCGAACTCAGGGTCACGGCTGGCCGGGTCGGGGGCTTCCAGCTTTTCGATGGCGCCGTTCAACGTTTCTATCGGGCAGTTAAGTCGCCTTGAAAGAGCCTGTCGCGTCATGTCCACAACGCCGGTCTTATGTTCGGCCAGTTTCAAAAAGTCCTCAAACACATGGCGAACGGTGAAATCCTCCGCGATGGAGGAATCCAGTATTTGCAGGAACACCCGCGAATATAGTTGGCTCATTTCTTTGTTCATTGTGGCTGAATTTATAACATTACCAACAAAAAAGTTTCATTGTAACGGAATGTAACGGGCACCGTTACCCCTCTGTATATGAGTCTGTATCTGTATTTGCTTGGAAAGGGGTGTGGGGAAAACCTTTTTCACGCCATTTCCTCCATTGCCTCACTGAATAGGCGATTGGCGACGATTTCCAGCCGCAGCGTTGGCACGTTCTTGAGAGAAAGCCGGATTGCGTCAATGATTTTGTCCGTTAATTCCTGACGCTCTTTGTGGCAGTTCTCGCAGAGAGTTTGATAAACGTCATCAGGATAATCCCATGGGTCGCGCCTGGCGTAAAGCAAGTGATGGACTTGAAGATTCGATTGCGAATCACCACAGGAACAGCATTGCCAGTTGTCGCGTTCGAGTATTTGAAGCCGTTTTTTTTGCCACTGCGGGCTGCGAAGTTTTTCCGTGTAGGTCATAAATTATAAAATCATTTCGGGAAGGCTCTCATTTTCCGTGCGCGCTGTCAACAATTTTTTTTGCGCCCGCATTCCCGCCGGGCCTAAAATTTTGTAAAAAAAGATTTGACACCACCATCGCGGACCGCTATAGTCTCACCACCATGAAGAATAAAAGCCTCAAATGCCTCCGCTGCGGCGCGACGTGGAAACCCCGCAAGAAGCGCGGACTGCCCCGGCGTTGTCCGGTCTGTTCGTCTCCCAGTTGGCAAAGCCGGCGCAGGAAACCGAGCAGGAAACTCCCGCGAAAAAAGTAATCGAACCACCATCAACACAAAACCATCATGCCTACATATCAACAATGCAGTGTCACCAACGACGGCGATGAAGTCTTGAAAATTGCCAAGCTTCTGATCGCCGCCTTCGAACCGCTTCGTCCACTCGAAAAGGTGAAAGTGGATTTCGTCTGGGCTTTCGCCGATCTCAACGACAAGGGGGAGCAATGCAACGACGCCATCACCCTGCGCGGGCATCGCGCCTACGGATTGTGCCGCATCGTGAACCTCAAGGACCGCGCCAAGGGCAACGGCGACGCCGAGATCGTGATTGACCACGATTATTGGCAGACCATCCCAGAAGCCCAACAGCGGGCGCTGGTGGACCACGAGCTGAATCACATTCAGATTTGCGTGAACAAAAAGGGCGACCCAAAGTATGACGATTTGAACCGGCCCAAGCTGGCGCTCCGGAAGCATGACATCGAGGTTGGCTGGTTCTCGTCCGTGGCTGAACGGCATGGCAATAACAGCCTCGAACAGATCCAGGCGAAACAGATTCTCGACGCGCGCGGACAGTATCTCTGGCCGGAGCTTGTCCAGGACGGAACGCAGGTATCGTCACCGAGGATTGGCAAGGATGGGTCCACCGTGACGATCAGCACGCCGGGCGTCGAGCCGGTTACGATGTCCACCGAGCAATTCAGCCGCGCGGCAAAAATCTTGTCCAACAAAAAGCCATGAACGAAGAAGCCACAAACCCACCGGTCGCCACTGTCAAAGTTCCGAACCCTCGTGCGCCCAGAAAGAAAAGGGGCCCGTCCAAACCGCGCGTGATTGACCCCGGCATCGCGGCCATTCACGCCGAGGCCAAAGCGAAGGTCGTGGAATATCGCAAACTTGGTGCCAGCGGCCGGATCTTGAAAACGATCCTCGAAAAGCAGCTGGCGCAACTCACGGCGGAGGACAGGCAAAAGCTATTTGACGAACTGCGCGGAAGTTGCACGCCCAAGCTGGTGTAAGATTCCCCTCATGCTCACCGACGCCGTGATCGTGTTCCTGTTCAGCGCGTCGTTTTTGTGCGTCGTGCTGGCGGTTAAACTTCTGCGGAAGTAAAAAAACGGCCCGGCGCAAGAAGGCTTGCAGCCGGGCGCGGATTGGAACTCCGGAAATTACTTGATCACCAGTGTTGGAGGTTTATATCAGAAACGCGCCAGCGCTGCCGCTAGAGCGTCTTCGCATCCGAGGTTATGTCGGCGATGCGGCGGACTGCAAATGCGTCGCTACGGCAGCCGTGGAGCCGTTGCTGGTCGCTGCGTTCATCGCTGCGGTCACAAGGGCTGGTTGCGCCTGAATGACGCTGGCCATCGCTGCGGCAGCGGCGGCGTGAGTATCGGCGGCGGCGTTGGCCACGACAAGCTGGTTGTTTTTCTTGTTGGCAACGTAGCTGGCTACCAAGGCCGCCAAGGCTGCAAATCCTCCCAAAATGGTCCCGTAAGGCGCTGGAAGGAGCGGAGCGGCCTGATTAGCATAGCCGACGGCCTGCATGGTAGTCGCATTCGGCGCGTAGCCGGTGATGACAGACTGGCCGGCTGGCGTCACCACGATGTAATTCGTCACCGCGGGCGTCGCGGGCACATACAGATAGTTCGTGACGGCGGGCGATGTCGCTGTCGCAGGCACAACTTGAGCGACCTGTTGCGCTGGGACTGCTGAGATGACTTGCGCTCCATAGACAGCCGGCGTGCCCGGCTTGCTGATGGGCGTAGCGCAGCCATAGATGAGGGAGCCGAACAGCGCGAGAGCCGCGCCAACGGTGAGGTTTCGGAGCCAGTATTTTTGCTTAGTTGTCATTTTCGTTTTGCTGTTTTTTGTTGTTGACCGGATTGAAATTCTGGCACAGCGGGCCTTCTTGTTTTTCAGATTCACGTTTCATGGCCCGCCACTCGCGGGCGACCCTCATAATCATGTAAGCCGCTGTCGCCACTGCCGCGCTGCCCGCGGCTACGGTGGAGAAATTTTGCAGCACGACCGCCGTGCTGACGCCGAGGATGCCTGCAAATGCGTGCCAGTCTATCCCTGTTTTCATTTTTCTAAAATCATCAATCACGGCAGTTTTGACCGGCGGTTGTTTGGCCGCCGGTCAAGTTGATCCGTTATTATGCCGCCGGGGGTGTTGGCGTCGGCGCCGGGGCTGGCGGAGTCACCGCCTGATTCAGCCGAGTGGTCTGCGCAGTGATCGTGTCCGCTGCCGCTTGAATCGCGGTGTCGGTCGGAGTCGCGGTGTTGATGTCGGTCACAGCGGCGTCAACCGCCGTTGTCAGCGCCGTCACTGCGGCGTTCAGATTGTCAATAGCTGCCATAATTGTTTTCTCCAATTTCTTCAAGTCGTGTTTGCTCGGGATGTCGGCGAGTGACTCAAGCTTCGCCAGCAACCTTTCGATTTTTTCCTCGAAACTCATTCTGCAAGGTTCGCCCAGCCTGATCGAAAAAGCAAGAACGAAACATCCAGCGGCGCGTTTAATTCGTTGTCACGGTCGCCGTGCGCGCGAGCAGTGTGGCCTTGTCAATGATGCCCTGGCCGCTCGGTGACGCGCTGGTGCCGCCGGAGAGGTTGACCGTCTTGCCAGCGCCCCAAAGCGTCGTGCCGCCCGTGCCGTCCAGCGA
>PLZL01000242.1 GCA_003152145.1 Limisphaerales bacterium | reverse complement strand
CGGGATTGTCGGCATGCTCATCACCCGTGTCGGTGGATGGCTTCGCAACCGTGGCCGACGCTGACGCTCGCCTTCCAAATGCAACTGCCGAAATAACCATGGTTCCTAGCGTTAGCAAAACCAAGCTTGCATGGCGACAGGATTTCTCCGTGCCATTTGCTTATTTTATCCAGAAGACTATCTTTGGGCCGGTTGAGCTGGAAATGCCAAAAATATTTGAGGGATTTCAGCCTTGCCGGTGTAAGTGTAAGCAGCGCCCAAAGGCGGGTGCATAATTTGAACAGACAAAAATCAATATCATGAAATTATTCAATCGTATCTGCCGCCCCGTGATTTGCGGGCTGGTTCTCGCCGCGGCATTCACCGTCGTTTCATCCAGCGCGCTCGAGGACGGCACGAATTCGGTGGCTGCCTCCAAACCCGTGCCGTATCCGCTCGACACGTGCATTGTTTCCGGTGACAAGTTCGGCGGCGACATGGGGCCGCCCATTGTGTTCATCTATCAAGACAAGGCGAAGGGCATCAACCAGGAAATCAAATTCTGCTGCCCGATGTGCAAGCCGAAGTTCCTGAAGGACCCGGACACTTACATGAAGACCATCAAGGCCGCCGAGGCCAAGGCCAAGGACGCCAAAAATTGACAAGCAAAAGCCAATAACCGTCCGGCGGAAACGCCCGGTGGTGTTATGGTAAAAACATGAAAACGACGCTGGCCATTGTTTGCAGCCTGCTGCTGATGGGAACTCCGTTCCTGCTCGCGCAAACGCCGTCGTCGTGTGTCAAGCAGGTCCGCGCCTGCTGCCGGCACGGTGGTGAAATGCCTTGCTGCAAGGGGAAATCATCGCCCGATTCACAGTCCAAGCCGGCTGTCCCGTCGCAAACCGGCAATCAGAGCCACCTTTCGCTTCTCGCTTCCAGTGACTTGATTTGGACTCTGCCGGCCAATCTGTCGGATTCGATTTTTTCCCATTCCACATTGTCTTCGATGACCGCCCGCGCGCCGCTTTACGCGCGGGACTGCGCCCGGCTCATCTGATTTTCCCATTTCCACGCCCGCGGTGTGCCTTGAGCCGGACACTGTGGGTCGCGTTCGCTCCACGGAATTTTGTGCCCGTGAACTGTTCATGAAATGGCCCGTCTGCGCACAAACAGCGGCAACCTAAAATTGAAACAAACGATAATTTATGAAAACCAAAACAATATTGATGATCGCCCTGGCCTCAACCCTGGGCGGCAGCGCCGTGTGGGTTGCCACGGATCGTGCAGTCGCGGGTGACACTGTCTCCGCCAGCCGCAAAATCCTTTGCTACACCTGCCCGATGCACCCGTCCGTCAAATCCGACAAGCCCGGTGCCTGCCCGATTTGCGGCATGAATCTGGTGCCGGTTTATGATACCAAGGCTGGGACCAACACCCCGCCGGCGGCCATGAGCACGAACAAACCGTCAGCGGCGCTGCCCGGTTGCTGTTCCACGGGCGGCGGCGGATGCCAGTAAGCGAGGGAGATTTTATGAGGCCGAAGACGATGATGTTTGCCGTGCTGTTCGTCGCCAGCGTGCTGATGCTCGCCGGCTGCCGGGGTGTCCAGACCCCGGGCGAAAAGCAGGCGCGACACGATTTCGGCGCGGTCACGGGCCAATACCGGCCCGCCAACAGCCGCCCGGCCCTGCCCGAACTGACGCCGGATTCGAGCCTCAGTAATTTCCTCGCGTTCGCGCTCCTGAACTCACCGCCGGTCGAAGCGGCGTTTTACGACTGGTCGGCGTCCGTCGAGAACATCACGGTGACGCGCTCGCTGCCGGATCCGCAGTTGACACTTCAGGCTTACATTCAGGACACCCTCACATCACTAATGCCGGGACTCGCCTGGAACTTTCCCGGCCCCGGAAAACTCAAGACCCGCGCCGGGGTTGCCGCCGCCGAAAGCGAAGGCAAATATTTTGCGTTTGAAAGCGCCGTGTTGCAGGCCGCGTTCAATCTGAAGCGCGCTTATTACCGACTCGGCCTGTTGGATGAACAGCTTCAACTCAAGCGCGAGACGCTTTCGCTGCTCGAAAATCAGGAGCGCGTCGTCCGCGCGCAAAACGAGGCGGGCAGGGCGACGTTGTCGGCCGCGCTGCGGGTCCAAAGCGAGCGCGACCGGGTCCGAACCGACCTTGCCAATCTGGAGGATTCGCGCCGGTCGCTGCTGGAAAATTTCAAGGCTGCGCTGGGTTTGACGCCGGAGCAGCCCAATCCACGCACGCCCGCACATTTTGAAATGAGCCAGGAAAATCTCGATGCCGACGAGCTGCTTCGCGTGGCGTTCGAGCACAACCCGCAACTCAAGGCGATGGAAGCCGAAGTGCGTGCTGCCGAAGCCGGAATCGCGGTGGCCTACAAGGAACGCGTGCCGGATTTCAACGCGGGCCTGTCCGCCGATGTTTACGCCCCGCCATTCTACTGGCCGCAAGCCGGCATGACGCTGCCCCTCTGGCGCGACAAGCTCGCGGCAGAAATCGCGCACGCGAAAGCAAACGAGTTGGCGGCAAAGTCGCGGCTGAAGGCGGCGCAGATTGACCTGGCTGTTAATTTCGCCGAAAAGTCGTTTGCCTACCGCGAGACCAGCCGCAACCTCGCATTGATTGAGGACAAACTCATTCCGCAGGCGCGTCAATCACTGGATATCGTCCGTGCCGGTTATCGCGCCGGCACGATGGATTTTTCCAGTTTGACGGACGCGGAACGGATGCTGCTGGATTTGCAGTTCGAAGCCGCCGAAGCCCGCACGGAACACCAGATTGCTTTGGCTGATTTGTCGCTCATGGTCGCCGGCGTGCCGCCGGCGAACGCGCCGCTTTTGTCGAACAACCCTCATGACTGAAATGATTTTATGAAATCAAGACCTTTGCAAAACGGTCGTAGCGGCTTTCGGCAGAAAGCCGGATTCTTCCATTTTCCGAAATTGGCGGCGCTCTGCCGAGACACCGCTACGGTGAAACGCCAAAATTTTATGAACACGAAATTGAAACTGATTTTCGTCTGGACGCTGCTGGTTGCGGCGGCTGGCTTGGGCGCGTTCGCCGCCGACACTTCCAGCAAACCGGACTCAACCAACACCGTCGCCCCTTCACCCGGGAAGACGTTCTACACCTGCGGGATGCACCCGTGGATCATCCAGGATCATCCGGGCAACTGTCCGATTTGCGGCATGAAACTTGAACCGGTTCACAAGTCGGCCGGTGCCGCCACGGCAGGCATTCACAAGGTCAAGTTCTACAAATCGTCCATGAAGCTGGGTGAGACCAGCCCGGTGCCGGCCAAAGACAGCATGGGCATGGACATGGTGCCGGTGTATGAAGACCAGGCAGCCGAGGCATCGTCCGCCATCGCCATTGATTCTGCGACGATCCAGATGATGAACCTTCAGACAACGGAAATCGCGCGCGGTCCGCTGCGCCGAACCCTCCGCACCGTCGGCACGATTGATTACAACGAAACGGCGCTGGCGGACGTGACGACCAAGTTCAAGGGCTGGATTGAAAAACTGGACGTGGACGCCACTGGCCAACTGGTGCATCGCGGCGAGCCGCTGTTTGAAGTGTATTCGCCGGACATTTACAGCGCCGAGGCCGAGTATCTGGCGGTCTTGAATTCCTCGAACGATACCAGCGCGTCGGCGTTGCGCGAGGCGGCGTTGGGAAAATTAAAATTCTACGACATCTCGGACGGGCAAATCGCCGAGTTGGAAAAAAACCGCGAGTCGCGCAAGACGCTGCAGATTCTCGCCCCGATGGACGGCTTCGTGATCGAAAAAAACATCGTGCAAGGCCAGATGGTGGACGCGGGCATGAAACTTTACCGGCTGGCCGACCTCGGTGTCGTCTGGGTTTTCGCGCAGATTTACGAGCAGGACCTGCCTTACGTCCAGCTTGGCCAGGAGGCGACGGTCAAGCTTTCCTCGCTGCCCGACCGTGAGTTTCGCGGGCGCGTCACCTACGTTTATCCGGATGTGGACGAAAAAACACGAACGGCGAAGGTGCGGCTGGAATTTGAAAATCCCGGCTATTTCCTGAAGCCCGGCATGTTCGTCTCGGTGCAAATCGCCTCTGAACTGGAACCTTCGGTGGTGCTGGTGCCGGATTCGGCGGTGCTGCGCAGCGGAGAGAAGAACACCGTCTTCGTCGCGTTGCCCGGCGGCAAATTCGATCCGCGCGCGGTCGTGCTCGGCCCGGAATCCGAACACCACATGTATGAAGTCGTCAGCGGTTTGCAGGAGGGCGAGCGTGTGGTCACGTCCGGCCAGTTCATGCTGGATTCGGAAAGCCAGTTGCGCGAGGCGATTGAAAAAATGCGCGGGCCGACGAGCGCCACGACTGAAGCCGCGACGCCACCCAACACGAACGGAGTGGGGCAAACTTCATCAACCAACGCGGAAAATAGAGGCGTGGTCTATGTCTGCCCGATGCCGGCTCACGTTTCCATCACCTACGATCATCCGGGCAACTGTCCGATTTGCGGCATGGCCCTCGTGCCGGTGACACCCAATGAACTCAAGCAGCTTCAACCCGGCGGCAAGGTGCTTTACTACACCTGCCCGATGCCGGAACACAGCAGCGTGCATTCGGACAAACCCGGCAAATGCCCGATCTGCGGCATGACGTTGATTCCTGTCATGTCGCCGCCGGACGCAACCACGAATGCGCCGCCGTCGAATACCAATTCTGCTTCCAGCACAAAGCCGGCGGCAAAACAACTTTATTTCTGCCCGATGCATCCTGACGTGATTTCCGACAAACCCGGCCAATGTCCGAAGTGCGGAATGGATTTGGTGCCGGTGAACGACGAAGCGAAATAGCAGCCAAGCTTCAAAAGAAGCAATGACTAATTCCTAAATCCGAATGACGAAAGAATTCCCAATGACGAATGTCAAAAAAGCCAAACGCGAGACCGCTGCCGTTTCGTCATTGGGGCTTCGTCAATCTTTAGTCATTAGAGTTTCGTCATTCGTCATTTCAAAAATATGCTCCAACGCATCATAGATTTTTCGCTCAAGAACAAGTTCATCGTCATGCTGGCAACGGTGGTGCTGGTGTTCGGCGGCGTTTACGCGGTGCGCAACATCCCGCTCGACGCCATCCCCGACCTTTCGGACACGCAGGTCATCATTTATACGCCGTGGGAAGGACAGGCTCCGAATATCATCGAGGACCAGGTCACCTATCCCATCACGACCAAGATGCTTTCCGTTGCGCGCGCGAAAGTGGTGCGCGGTTACTCGTTCTACGGCTACTCGTTCGTCTATGTCATTTTCGACGACGGCACCGATCCTTACTGGGCGCGAAGCCGGGTGCTCGAATACTTGAGCAGCATCAGCGGACAATTGCCCAAGGGCGTCACACCGACGCTCGGCCCGGATGCCACCGGTGTCGGCTGGGCGTTCATGTATTCCATCAATTCCACGAACCGCAACCTCGCCGACCTGCGTTCCATCCAGGACTGGTATTTGAAATATCAACTCACCGCCGTGCCGGGCGTGTCGGAGGTCGCATCTGTTGGCGGTTTTGTGAAGCAATATCAGGTAACGGTGGACCCGACGAAATTGCGCGCCTACAACCTGGCGTTGAAGGACGTCAGCACGGCCATCGAACGCAGCAACGGCGAAGTCGGCGGGCGCTCGCTCGAACTTTCCGAGCGCGAATTCATCCTGCGCGTCAAGGGCTACATCCAAAGTCTCGACGACTTGAAAAAAGTCGCCGTCGGCGTCGGTGCAAACGGCGTGCCCATCCTGCTGCGCGACGTGGCGAACATCCAGTTCGGCCCGGACATGCGCCGCGGCATCAGCGACCTGAACGGCGACGGCGAAACCGTCGGCGGCATCGTCGTGGTGCGCTACGGCGCGAATGCCCGCAAGGTCATCGAGGACGTGAAGCAGCGGCTGGACCAGGCGATGAAATCGCTGCCACCGGACGTGAAGGTCACCGTCGTTTATGACCGCACCGCACTCATTGACCGCGCGGTCAAAACGCTCGAAGAAAAATTGCTGGAAGAAAGCATCGTCGTCGCGCTCGTGTGCCTCGCCTTTCTGCTGCACCTGCGAAGCGCGCTGGTGGCAATCATCATTTTGCCGGTCGCGGTGCTGATTTCATTCCTCGTCATGTTCGGGCAGGGCATCAGCTCGAACATCATGTCGCTCGGCGGNNAAAAACCGCATTGGGAAATCATCCGCGACGCCGCCATCGAAGTCGGCCCGGCGCTGTTTTATTCGCTGCTCGTCATCACGGTTTCGTTCCTGCCGGTGTTCACGTTGCAGGAACAGGAAGGCCGGCTGTTCAAGCCGCTGGCGTTCACCAAGACGTATTCGATGGCTGCGGCGGCGCTGCTGTCCATCACGCTCGCGCCGGTGTTGATGGGCTGGTTCATCCGCGGAAAAATTCCGAAGGAGGAAAAAAATCCGATCAACCGCTTTCTGATCTGGCTCTACAAACCGGTGGTGGATCTGGCCATCCGGTATCGCTGGCTGGTGCTGGTATGCGGCACCATTCTAGTGGCGTGGGTGTTTTTCCCGTGGAACTCGCTCGTGGCGCGGCTGCTGCCGCAAGGCCGGATGCAGGAAATGGCTTTTTCCGTCGGCAAAATTTTTCCGTATCAGAATATCGGCTCGGAATTCATGCCGCCGCTTTACGAGGGCGATCTGCTTTACATGCCCACGACTTTTCCGGGCATTTCGCCGACCAAGGCGCGCGAACTGATTCAAATCACCGACCGCATCATCAAATCGTTTCCCGAAGTCGAAACTGTCTTTGGCAAGGCTGGCCGCGCCGAGACCGCCACCGATCCAGCGCCGATGGACATGATTGAAACCACCATCCGCCTCAAGCCGGAGGCCGGGTGGCCCGCCGTGGACATCAAGGACGACAACGGAAAAATCATCGCGCACCGCCACCGAACGCCGGATGAATTGGAAGCAGCGATGAACGCCGCCATCGTGATTCCCGGCCTCAACAATCTCTGGACCATGCCCATCGCCACGCGCATTGGCATGTTGTCCACCGGCATCAAGACACCCGTCGGCATCAAAATCGCCGGGCCGGATTTGAAGGAACTGGAGCGCATCGGCACCGAAGTCGAGGCGGTGGTCCGCCAGGTGCCCGGCACCGCCAGCGCCTTTGCCGAGCGCATCACCGGCGGGCGTTACATCGAGTTTGAAATTGACCGTGACGCCATCGCGCGTTACGGCCTGACCGTCGGCGATGTGCAGGACGTGCTGTCCGTCGCGCTCGGCGGAATGCCGCTGACGACGACCGTTGAAGGCTTGCAACGCTATACGGTGAATCTCCGCTACGACCGCGATTTCCGTTCCGATCTGGATTCGCTCAAGCGCGACATCGTCGTGCCCACGCCGACCGGCGCGCAGATTCCGCTCGGCGAACTCGCCACCGTCAAGGTCGTGGACGGTCCGATGGAAATCAAAACCGAGGGCGCCGTGCCCAACGACTGGGTTTATGTGGACATCCGCGACATTGACGTGGGCACCTACGTCCAGAACGCCATGCACGCCGTGAACGCCGCCATCGCCGCCGGCCAGATCAAACTGCCGTCCGGCTACAACCTGTTCTGGAGCGGCCAATATGAATACATGCTGCACGCCAAGCAACGCCTGCTGATGGTTGTGCCGCTGACGCTGCTCATCATCACACTCATCATTTATTTGAACACGCGCTCGCTGCTCAAGACCGCCATCGTGCTGCTAGCCGTGCCGTTCTCGCTGGTCGGCGCGTTCTGGACGCTCTACCTGCTGCACTACAATTTGAGCGTGGCCGTCTGGGTCGGCATCATCGCGCTGGCGGGCCTCGACGCCGAAACCGGCGTCATCATGCTGCTCTACCTTGATCTCGCCTACGACGAGTGGACACAAAAAGGTTTGATGCGGAACCTGGGCGACTTGCGCGACGCGATTTATCACGGCGCGGTGAAGCGGCTGCGTCCGAAAGTCATGACCGCCTGCGTGATCATCGCTGGCCTCGCGCCGATTTTGTGGAGCCAAGGCACCGGCGCGGACGTGATGAAACGCATCGCCGCGCCGATGGTTGGCGGGGTGATCACCTCCACCATCAGCGTGCTGGTGGTTTATCCGGCGATTTTCTACCTGTGGCGCTCGCGAAAAATAAAAGCGGACGGGAAATGAAATAATGTCGCGCGAAGGACGCGAAGAAGGCAGAAGACTTGCAGATTGTCCTCCTGTTAAGCTGCACAGTCTCTGACTCAATCATTTCTTGCTCCGGGGAAACGAATTGTCGGTGCCGCCGACGGCTTCGGTGGCAAATGAATCACTGTCTCCTTCTTCCGTCTTGGTTTTCCCGACTCATCATCACTGCCAGAGTCTAATCCAATCGCCGTGCCCTTCGGTGGTCGCGGTGGCGGATTAGAACCCTCAGGCTTCGGCTCCGGCTGCTGGTCATCCTTTTTCATTACACTCGATATTTCCAACGCCATTTGCGTTGGCACGCAAGGCAACGCGCCTGATGGACACAGATCGTGGCCCCGCAACCCGGGCACACCCACTTGGCCTGTTCGCTCCTGACAAAATTTTGTATCCCGGAAGTGCGTATGGTCTTGAGGTTCTCGATCATGCTCATCCCGTAATTCGTCCGGTAACGCTTATCAAGGTGGATCAGTAACTCGCAAGGAAAGCTTGAACAGCCGCAGCAGTAACCTGCCTTGCCACCAGTCCTGCGCTTACAATTCTTGAGTCGGCATCTGACGCGGGTCTTCGGCTTGCCGCGGTCGTCGCCCCGGCAACCGGGGCAGGGATTCCGTGTTCTCATGTATGCAGAACACAGCCTGCAATTCATCCCACAGGGACCGATCAGCGCAGTGATAGGCGTCACTGCTTTCACAGCGTTATCTGGATTTCCCGCCGAGTTTCTTTTCCAGTTCCGCCACACGCTTGAGCAGTTCGGGCAATTTCCGTTGTGCGATGATCTGGCGCTTGATTTCCTTGTCCGGCTGCGCGGGATAGCCGAACCATTTTTCGCCGTCGGGGATGTCGTGCATCACGCCGGATTGCGCGGCGATGGTGACTTGATTGCCAATCTGCAAATGCCCGGCGATGCCGGCCTGCCCGGCGAGGATCACGTATGTGCCCAGCTTGGTGCTGCCGGAAATGCCGGCCTGCGCGATGACAATGCAATGCTCGCCAATTTCCACGTTGTGGGCGATCTGGACAAGGTTGTCTATCTTCGTGCCTTTGCCGATGACGGTCGAGCCAAGCGCGCCGCGGTCAATCGTCACGTTCGCGCCGATCTCCACGTCGTCGCCGATAACAACGTTGCCAATCTGCGGCACCTTGCGGTGGACGCCGCCATCAAGCACATAACCGAATCCGTCCGAGCCGACGACCGTGCCGGCATGAATGCGCACGCGATTGCCGATTTCCGTGCGCGGATAAAGCGTCACGTTCGGAAACAAATTTACCTCGTCGCCGAACTTGGAATCGTCGCCGACAAAATTGCCGCCCTGCAAAACGGAATTGGCGCCGATTATCACGCGTTCTCCCACGACGCAATGCGGGCCGACATGCGCGGTCGGGTCAATTTGCGCCGACACGGCGACGATGGCGGTCAGGTGTTTGCCGGGGGGGAATTTGGGTTCGGGGAAAAAGAGCGCGAGCGCCTTGGCGAAGGCAACGCGGGCGTTCGGCACGCGAATCAGGATTTTTTTCGCGGATGAAAAGCGTTTGTCGGCGATGATGGCGGTGGCGACGCTTTGTTCGGCGCGGGCGAAATAACCTTCATTTTCAGCGAAGGTCAGGTCGCCAGCCTGCGCGTGTTCGGCAGGCGCGAAGCTTTTGAGGATGGCATTTTCATCGCCAACCACTTCACCACCAACATGTTTTGCTATTTCTGCGGCTGAAAAGGACATTTGATTGACTTGACTGTCGCCGCTCACTATAAAGACTGGCGCAACCAGTTCAACCTCAAGTTTTATGGCAAAAACTCTGCGTGTCGGGATGATCGGCCACCGCTTCATGGGCAGGGCGCACTCCAATGCCTGGCGGCAGGCGCCCCGCTTCTTCAATCTCAAGGCCAACGTGGAGCTGCACACGATTTGTGGCCGGGATACCGGCGCGGTGCAGGCGGCGCGCGCCCAGCTAGGCTGGCAGCACGCCACGACCGACTGGCGCGAAATCGTCGAGTCCCCGCTGATTGACGTCGTGGACATCGTGACGCCGACGAATTCGCACGCGGAAATGGCGATTGAAGCTGTGAAAAACGGCAAGCATGTTCTCTGTGAAAAACCGCTCGGCTTGAATCTCAAGCAATGCGAACAAATGTTCGCCGCCGCGCAAAAGGCGAAGGTCGTCCACATGGTCTGCCACAATTACCGGCGCATTCCGGCGATTGCGCTGGCGAAGAAGATGATTGGCGAGGGCGCGCTGGGCAGGATTTATCATTTCCGCGCCCGCTACGCGCAGGACCGGCTGGCCGACCCGGAGTTTCCACTCGACTGGCGTTTGCAAAAAGAATTCAGCGGCAGCGGCGTCCACAGCGACATCAATTCGCACATCATTGATTTGGGGCGTTACCTCGTCGGCGAGTTCAAGCAGGTCTGCGGCTTGGTCAACACGTTCATTCCCGAACGGCCGCTGGCGGATTCGGCGGCCAAAGGCGCGCGCAAAATGGGCAAGGTCACCGTGCCGGATTCGGCGGCGTTCCTCGGCTGGATGGACAACGGCGTGCTGGCGAATCTGGAAGCAACGCGCTATGCGCTGGGCCGCAAGAACCACATCGAAGTCGAAATCAACGGCAGCAAAGGCTCGATCTATTTCGATTTCGAGGACATGAACAAAATCAAATTTTACAACGGAGACGACCCGCCGGACCGGCGCGGCTTCCGGGACATTCAAGTGACCGAGCGCGGCAATATGCAGCCTTATGTCGGCCACTGGTGGTCGCCGGGGCACGGCATCGGTTACGAGCACACGTTCATCCACACCATCGCGGATTTCGTGAACGCCTGCGTCGAGGGCAAGCCGGTGCAGCCGACATTCGAGGACGGCTTGAAAAACCAGCGCGTGCTCACGGCGGTGGAGGAATCGTCCAGAACCGGCAAGTGGGCGAAGGTGTAAGGCCAGTGCAAGCGCGAGCGAGGCAAACGCTGGACAAAGGGGAACGTGTGAAATAACGTCGTCCGTATTGAAAACGAAGCGGCGGCAACACACTCTGACTAAACGATGCTTGATGGCTGGCACCATGCGGAAAGCATCAGCCATCATTTTACAAATCCTATTGCTCGGCGAATGTGTATACGCTGGTGACAAACAATCCTTGCCGGATTTTTCAAGTTATCCACAGGTCAAAGGATTTATATCCTGCATCGCCCTCCATACCAACGCAGCTTGGAATTTACAGCATACTAATCTGTTGGTGATTTCAGAATTTTACCGCATGGATTGCGTTGGATGTGATGGGCTTGCCACGAAAAAACGGAC
>PLZL01000005.1 GCA_003152145.1 Limisphaerales bacterium | reverse complement strand
AACTGCTATAGAACGTGTCTGAAATGAACGTGTCTGAAATTCTTTTTCGTCGTGGCAGCCGGCGTGAGCCGGCTCTGATCTCCCGCAAAATAGCGGATTTCACGGTGGAATTTGAGCCGACGCACGCCGGCTGCTGCGATTTTTCAGACAGGCTCTGCCGGGATTGCGATCGCACAAAAACTGGGATGCGCGGTATTTACCCGCAAAAATAATTGCATTTTCCCGCTTGNNTTGCGGCTTCGCCGCGCTGCGTCTTTGCGTTAAAAATAATTGCACTTCCCCATTGACACAGAAATCCAACTTTGTTACCTTGACACCGAAATTTGTAGCAAACGTGACTTAAGAAAAGGCATTTATGAAGAGTAATTTGGGGACATTTTTTGGGCTTTCGCGCTTGGGCGTGGGAGCGGTTTTGCTGGCCCTTTGCGCGTTCACCCCGGTTTCGCGCGCCGATGTCATTGTGGATAATACGGGTGCTACCACCCTTTCTACCGTTTTTGGTGGTCCAGGCCATCAAATTGCGCAAGTGTTCACGATGTCGGGCACCAGTGGCAATATTAGCAGCCTCGCGCTGCTATTAGATTCTACCACGGCGGGAACTTATACTTTGAATGTTGACCTCTACGCCACATCGTCAGGTGCGCCGACTGGTTTGGCGACTTTTCTTGGAACCGTTACCGCTAGCACAACCGGCGATAGACAACTCATTGGCGTAAGTTCATTAACCAGTGGTGTAACCCTCACTCCCGGCACCCAATACGCAGTTGCCTTGGAGCAAAATGGTAACCTGCAATGGGACTACACATCAACATCAGGTGTTGGGCCGATATACTATTCCCTTGATGCTGGTTCTACTTGGACTGTGTATGGCTCTCCCGGCAATATGCAAATGAACCTGCAGACAACGCCGGTTCCGGAAGTTCCAGTGACTGGCGTGGTCATGGGCTTTGGCGCGTTGGCCATCGCCGTGGGCGGCACTCTGCGCCGCAAACTTCACCCGGCGGTTTCCAGCATCGCTTAAAGCATTTCTGAAAATGTGGCACAGGCATCGTGCCTTTCGTGGAGGGCGGCGTTTTGCCGCCCTTATTATTTTCCGATTTTTCCATCGCTTCTGAATTTTCAACGTTCTTTTGCCGGGCTTTGATCCCGGCTCCACGGCAGGCATCCTGCCTGCCGCTGCCATGTCGGCGCGTTTACGCGCTTTTAGAGCCGGGAACCATTTGGTTGAACGCGACCGTTTGTCAGCGGCTCGAGGTGTAGGACAGGCGTCGCGCCTGTCTCCATCTTCAAAAACTTCACTCACTTTTTGGTGTTCCTCATCCACCTCCCGAAATAACACGCCCGAAACCGGTAATCCAAAGTTAGAGACAGGCGCGACGCCTGTCCTACGGCATGGTTCCAGCCAAGGTGATGATCGGTTGTTTGCCAACAAACGCAAATTTAACAAGATTGCCATTGAATCCGCTGCCAGGCTTTTGGCGGTAAAGTGACGATTGTTCAAAACACCCAGGATCAAATTGATGGCAGCCATGCCTGTTTCATGACCCGATCAACTCATAAGCCGTTGAACCCCAAAGCATAATCAGCATCAATTCCCATTTGTCTTGGAATTTACACGCATTCGTAAACGTCGGCTTGGCTTACACTTTTAGTTTGTCCACAGAAGTCGTTGATTTTTCTATGTTTACGCTTAATTCCTCCAATTCCAACTCAAAAACCGTCGGAATCCTTTACGGTTTTACAATATATGCCACTTCAATCATGGAAGGAAAGAATTTGTTTAATATGCTAATCATAAATAAGTTACACACTTGCATCCTTCTCATTTTATGACTTGGCACCGAGTTTGCTAAATGTATTCCGGCTGAATTAAACACCGAAATATAAACAAAAGGAAAATAGAATATGAAAAACAAATGGATAATCTTGGCGGCGGCTGTGGCCGTGACTGCCTTAACAACGGCTCAAGCAGTTCCGATTACGGGCGCAATTGACATGAGTGGAACGGCCACGGTCAATAGCTTGTCATTGGGGTCTGCCACGGCAGCAACTAGCTTAACAGGGGTTGCGGTTACTGGCGGACCAACAGGCGCTTTCGCCGGCACTTTTGGATCAGTTGTAGCTTGGAATGGATTCACGTGGCCTGGTGGCTCGGCGAGTCCGTTATGGACCTTTACAGCCAGTGGTGTGACGTATGCATTTGCCTTGGCCACCGACAATGTTAAGTTCCAGGACAACACGTTTCTTAACCTTCTGGGATCGGGGACTCTCACTGCCACTGGATATGATCCAACGCCGGGACTATGGTCCTTCACCATCAGCAATCCCAGTGGGGCTCCAGGCGCAAACTTTCAGTTTTCGTTTGCCAACTCGCAGACTGCTGTTGTTCCTGACGGCGGCGCGACTGTGATGCTGCTCGGAGCCGCATTATCTGCGCTGGGGCTGTTTCGCAAGAAACTGATCGCCTGATATTTGTCGGCCATTTTCGGTGTATTTAGTTCAGGGCAGGGATTCATTTCCCTGCCTTTTTTTTTGTTCGTCCGGAATTGCCTGCCACACGAGGCGGGCACAAATTTCAAAACGATTTCCCAGCCGGGACAGCGACCTCAAACGATTGCGCCACGCGAGCGTCTTCCTGGTAGTGGCATGATTTGGAACGCCGAGCACCGTCTCGGCTCGAAGGTGGCTTCCCATTNNCGCTCCGCGACAAATCAGGACACTACCGTTTTTTGCTGTATTTTGAATCATGATTTGAGATTGTTGTCCTGGATTCAAACACCAGAAGTGAAATGATGAGCAACGCAGACACCTTGGGCTTCGCCAGCGCCCTTTTTTGCGGCGTTTTGGCACTGATTGTCGCCTGGAATGAGCGGCGTTCGGTTGCTCGTTGGGCCTTTGTTGCCGGGATGGTGGCACTGGCCGTGGAAGACGTGTGCTTTGCCCTTACGGCGGACGCCGCTTCACCNNTTGCCGCCTTCCTGTTGCCCATCGGGTTGGCCATTCTGTTTGGCAATGATTTGATTGTTCGCGTCGTCCAAACGGAGACGGGCCATTTGACGTTTGGCTTGGGAATTCCCGGCACCGTTTTGAACCTTCTTTCCCTGGTCGTCTCGGTGTTGGTGCTGATGAATCTGGAGCGCACCTACCGGGCGGCGGTCGGAACCATGCTGTGGCGGATCAAGTTCATGATTTTGGGGCTGGGAGTGATTTTTGCCGTCCGGGCTTACGTCGGCAGCCAGGTGCTCCTCTTTCATGCCGTAAACCTCTCCCTCGAGGCCGTCACCGCAACGGCCATGATATTGGGCGGCGTGCTGATTCTGCGTTCGCTTTTTCGCGCCGGGCATTTTAACACGGATGTTTATCCGTCCCAGTCCGCCCTCCACAATTCACTGACCGTTTTATTGGCCGGAGCTTATCTGCTGATTGTTGGGGTGTTCGCCAAAGTGGTTGTGTTTTTGGGCGGTGATGCTTCGTTTACGTTGAAGGCGTTTGTCCTGCTGGTCATCCTGGTATTGCTCGCCATCGTGTTGCTGTCCGACCGGGTGCGGCTGCATGCACGGCGTTTTGTGAGCCGGCATTTTCAAAGGCCGCTCTACGATTATCGTTCCGTGTGGCGAAGGTTCACCGAGGAAACGGCTTCCTGCGTGAAGCCGGCGGAATTGTGCCAGGCCGCCGTGAAATTGGTGGCCGACATATTTCAGGCTCTTTCGGTGACCATCTGGCTGGTGGACGACAAACGGGAGAATTTTGTGTTTGCCACCTCGACTTTCCTGTCGGAAACCAAGGCGATTAATCTCAAGCCGCAAAGTGCGGACGCGATGGAAGTGATGCGCGCTTTGGAAGAGCATCCCGACCCCATTGACCTGGACGCCTCGAAGGAGGGTTGGACGACCGTGCTTAGGCACTGTCATCCCGACGAATTTCGCAAAGGCGGGCATCGCGTTTGTGTGCCGATGATGAGCGGCGGAGAGATCCTGGGCTTGACGATTCTGGGCGACCGCGTCGGGGGCGTCAGTTTTTCCTGGCAGGATTTTGATCTGTTAAAGTGCATCGCGGATCAAGTGGCCGCCAGCCTGCTCAATGTCCAGCTTTCCCAGAAGCTTCTGCAAGCCAAGGAGATGGAAGCCTTCCAAACCATGTCGGCATTTTTTGTCCACGACCTGAAGAACACGACTTCCACGCTCAATTTGATGTTGAAGAATCTGCCCGTGCATTTTAACGATCCCGAGTTCAGGGCGGACGCTTTAAGAGGCATTTCGAAGACGGTGGCGCACATCAACCGCCTGATCGGACGGTTGAGCCTGCTCCGCCATGAACTGCAAATCAAACCCGTTGAATCCGATCTCAATGAAGTGGTGGTCAAGGCGCTGGCGGGTTGGGAAGAAGCCGCTGGTGTCAATTTGATCAAAAGCCTTGGTGCCCTTCCCAAAATACCACTCGATCAGGAGCAAATGCTCAAAGTCGTGACCAACCTGGTTCTCAATGCCCGGGAGGCCGTATTGCCGGCCGGTGAGATCCGTATCGAAACGGCGCAAAGCAACGATTGGGTGATTCTCACGGTGTCAGACAACGGCTGCGGCATGGACCCGGAATTTTTGAGCCGTTCATTGTTTCGCCCATTTCAGACCACCAAAAAAAATGGGCTTGGCATCGGGCTTTTTCAGAGCAAAATGATTGTCGAGGCGCATAAAGGTAAAGTCCAGGTCGAAAGCCAGCCTGGCAAAGGGACAACTTTTCGGATAATTTTGCCGCTCCCTAAAGCACGCTGATGAATCCCAAATTGCTCATTGTTGACGACGACGAGGAAATCCGCACGCAGATGAAGTGGGCGCTGGCGAACGACTACGAAATACTGGTCGCCGAAAACCGCGACAGCGCGGTCGAAACATTTCGGGCGGAACTGCCGGCGGTTGTTTTGCTGG
>PLZL01000406.1:5116-5281 GCA_003152145.1 Limisphaerales bacterium | reverse complement strand
TTGTTGAACAGCTCGGCGTGAAGCCGGATCAGGTGACGCCGGAGGCGAAGTTCGTCGAGGATCTCGGCGCGGATTCGCTCGACATTGTCGAGTTGATCATGGCGCTCGAGGAGGAGTTTGGCATCGAGGTGCCGGACGAGCAGGCCGAAAAGCTCCTGACCGTCG
>PLZL01000406.1:0-5026 GCA_003152145.1 Limisphaerales bacterium | reverse complement strand
CGGCGAGGTGAAAAATTTTGATCCGGCGCCGGCGTTTCCGTCGCCGAAGGATGTCCGGCGCACGGACCGCTATTCGCAATTCGGCATCCATGCCGCGTGGTCCGCGCTCAAGGATTCCGGCGCGGACCTCGACAAACTGGACCGCGACGAAATCGGCGTCATTATTGGCTCCGGCATCGGCGGACTGGAAACCACCTCCGCCCAGATCAAAATTCTGCTCGAACGCGGCCCCGGCCGCATCTCGCCGTTCATGATCCCGATGCTCATCAGCAACATGGCCTCCGGCCTGTTCTCGATGTATCAGAATTTGCGCGGGCCGAACTTCGCCACCTGCTCCGCCTGCGCCACCGCCAACCACGCCATCGGCGAGGCCTGGCGCACCATCAAAATGGGCGAGGCAAAAATGATGTTCGCCGGCGGCGCGGAAGCGGCCGTCGTGCCCATCGGCATCGGCGGCTTTTGCGCGATGAAGGCCTTGAGCACGCGCAACGACGATCCCAAGCACGCCTCACGTCCCTTCGACAAGGAACGCGACGGCTTCGTCATGGGCGAAGGCGCTGGCGTCATCGTGCTGGAGGAACTGGAACAGGCCAAAAAACGCGGCGCGAAAATTTATTGCGAAATCACCGGCTACGGCAACACCGCCGACGCCTACCACCTCACCGCACCGTCACCAAATGGCGAGGGCGCGGCGCGCTGCATGAAAATGGCCCTGCGCAGCGGCGGCTTGACCATCGAGGACGTCAATTACATCAACGCCCACGGCACCTCCACGCCGCAGGGCGATGTCTGCGAAACGCAGGCCATCAAGACCGTTTTCGGCGAACGCGCAAAGAAAATCGCCGTCAGCTCCACCAAAGGCGCGACCGGCCACATGCTCGGCGCGGCGGGCGCGGTGGAGATGACCGTCTGCGCGCTGGCCATCAAACACGGCGTCGTGCCGCCGACCATCAATCTTCAAAATCCCGACCCTGAATGTGATTTGGATTACGTGCCGAACACCGCACGTGAACTGAAGGTGAACGCCATCATCAACAATTCCTTCGGCTTCGGCGGCCACAACGCGAGCATCGCGGCGAAAAAGTTTGTGGGATAACTTGATTTGCAAATTACAACTCACAAAGATATTTGCAGAGTAAAAATGCGGACGTGATCAACTTTAATCACTTGCGACAAATGACGCTGACTGACTAGCTGTTCAATTTGGATGAACTTTCTTTCCCTCATCGAAGCGAAGCGCGAAGGCAAAACTCTCGCGCCGGAGCAGATTCAGGAATTCATCCGCGAATTCACCGCCGGGAAAATTCCCGACTACCAGATGGCCGCGATGCTCATGGCCATTTACTTTCGCGCACTGAACACGGACGAAACTACCGCGCTCACGCTCGCCATGCGCGATTCCGGCGACGTCCTGAAATTTCCCAAGGACAAACGTCCGCTCGCGGACAAACATTCCACCGGCGGCATCGGCGACAAGGTTTCGCTCCCGCTCGCGCCGCTGCTCGCGTGCCTCGGCTTCCGCGTGCCGATGATTTCCGGCCGCGGCCTCGGCATCACCGGCGGCACGCTCGACAAACTCGATTCCATTCCCGGCTTCAAAACGCTTTTGCCCGCCGCGCAAATCATCGCGCAAGTCCAGAAAGTCGGCTGCGTCATTTGCGGCCAGACGGACACGATGGTTCCCGCCGACAGAAAAATTTACGCACTCCGCGACGCCAGCGGAACCGTGCCAAGCATCCCGCTCATCACCGCCTCGATTCTTTCCAAGAAACTTGCCGAAAGTTTGGACGCACTCATCCTCGACGTGAAATTCGGCAGCGCCGCCTTCATGCAAACCAAAGCTGACGCGCGCAAACTCGCGCGCGCGATGGTTGCGCTCGGCAACGAGTGCGGCACCAACACCCGTGCGATTTTGACTGACATGAACACGCCGCTCGGCCGTGCCGCAGGCAATTGGCTGGAAGTGAAGGAGAGTGTTCGATGCCTTGAACGCAAAGGCCCGGCTGACTTGCTGGAACTCGTTCTTGATTCAGCCGCGCATTTGCTGGTTCAAACCAAAAAATTAAAATCACTCGCGACCGCGCGCAAGCTGGCGGAAGACTGTTTGAATTCCGGCGAGCCGCGTGCGAAATGGGACAAAATAATTATTGCGCAGGGCGCGGACTTGAAGGCATTCAATCAAAAACTTGCGCTAGATTCCACCGCGCCAGTCACAGCCGAATTGAAGTCAGCAAAATCCGGTTACGTTTCCAAATGCGATGCGCGCATCATTGGCGAAGTCATCCGCGACCTTGGCGGCGGGCGGCTCACAAAGGAATCCGCCATCAATTACGACGTGGGCGTTGACCGAATCGCCAAGCCCGGCGAGCGCGTGGACAAATCCGGCATGCTTTGCCGCGTTCACGCCACGGATGAGTCGCAAGCTGAAGTTGCGGCCGCGCGCTTGAAAACGGCCTTTGAAATTTCCACGCGGCGGCCAGCCCTGGTTCCGCTGATTACGGACGTCATCACGGCATCGGCTCAAAAATAACTTCCGTCTGCGGGTGGGATTTATTTTGTCCTTCTGCGACCGGTCCGCTAGTTTCCGCCGTTGAACCATGAAACCCCATTACACTTTTCTTTTTCTCATCCTGTCACTCACCATCCTTGCAGCGCAACCGGCAGTGAAGCCGGCCCACACGACGGTTTCCATTGTCGGCAATGAATTCTTTATCAACGGCCAGCCGACTTACGCTGGGCGTGAATGGAACGGCCACAAAATCCAGGGACTGCTCCTGAACGCCCGCGTGATCCAGGGCATCTTTGACGACCGCAACACCAACACGGTCGCGCGCTGGGCGTATTCCGACACCGGCAAATGGGATGCGGAGCGCAACACGCGCGAATTTCTGGCCGCAATGCCGGAATGGCGCCGACACGGACTGCTGGCGTTCACAATCAATCTCCAGGGCGGGATGCCAGTGGAGGGGGCGAAGTCGCAGCCGTGGTATAATTCGGCGTTTGAAGCCGACGGCTCGCTTCGCGCGGATTATCTGGCGCGGCTGGAAAAAATCATCAACCGGGCCGACGAACTCGGCATGGTCGTCATCGTCGGTTATTTTTATTTCGGGCAGGACGAACGGCTGCAGGACGAAGCGGCGGTGACGCGCGGCGTTGACAACGCCACCCGCTGGCTGCTCGACCACGGCTGGCGGAACGTGCTGGTCGAGATTGACAACGAGTGCAACGTGAACTATGACCACGCGATTCTTCAGCCCGCCCGCGTGCATGAACTGATCCAGCGTGTCCAAGGCACAGCCCGCGACGGGCGGCGATTGCTTGCAGGCGTGTCCTATGGCGGGGGGACCATTCCGAAGGAAAACGTGGTGCGCACGGCGGACTTTCTGCTCCTTCATGGCAACAGCACCCCCGACCCGAAACAGATCGCCAACATGGTCATCCAGACGCGCGCGGTGCCGGGCTACACGCCCAAGCCGATTCTGTTCAACGAGGACGACCATTACAGCTTTGACCAGCCGGAAAACAATTTCACCGCGGCCATCGGCGAGTATTGTTCCTGGGGCTATTACGACCAGGGCACGAACAACTACGTGGACGGTTATCAATCACCGCCGGTGAACTGGAGCATCAACACGGAACGGAAACGGGGATTCTTCAAGCTGGTGGGTGAAATAACCGGCGAAGGCGGAAAATAAATCGAGCACGGACTGCAGAGTTCGTCCACGCATGCAGCATTTTTTGCCGGCTAAAACGCCGCCAAAATTAGTTTGACGAAATTCATGCATCTGTTACATTAGTGGATAATCGGCAAATGAAAGTTTTCGAACATCTATTGCTGCTTTCGGCTTTTTGGTGCGGTGCAAATTCCGCCTTCGCCCAAACATGGACCCAGACCAGTGCGCCGACCAACTCTTGGCGCTGTGTTGCTTCATCGGCGGATGGAAGCAAACTGGTCGCAGCGGTCAATTTCGGTGGGATTTATATCTCAACGAATTCAGGTGTAACTTGGGAAACCACCAGCGCAATGTATGCGCCTTGGGTATCTACCGCGTCTTCTGCGGACGGCACCAAATTAGCCGCTGCTCCTGCGTATGGATTCATTTATCTCTCAACAAACTCGGGAGCGACTTGGAAACAGTCTGGCGCGCCTTTAAGAAATTGGGTTTCTATTGCGTCTTCCGCGGATGGTAGTAAATTAGTCGCAGCAAGTTATCTTGGTTCAATATATAGGTCAACTGATTCAGGCACAACTTGGACGGCGAACACAAATCTAGTCGAATATGTAATCGAATATCAGCCGAAAGTGGCTACAAACGCTATTCCCGTAACAAATTGGCAGGCCGTTGTTTCCTCTGCGGACGGAACCAAAATGACGGCTGTGACGGGATTCTCTGGAATTTATATCACGACGAATTCAGGAGTAACTTGGATCCAAAGCCGCGCGCCTAATGACTATGAAGAGTGGTTTTGTGCCGCCTCATCAGCAGATGGCAGTAAATTGATTGCAGCCGAAGTGCCTTCGACTTACGTCTCGGCAAATTCAGGGATGACTTGGGGGCGGTCTGATTCGCCTGATGAATTGTGGGCTTCTGTTGCTTCTTCAGCGGATGGAAACAAATTAGTGCTAATTTCAAGTTATGAATCAAATGTGATCAGCGGCGATATCTACAGCTCTGCTGACTCAGGAGCAACATGGATTTCAAACGCCGCGCCTAAATTGGCATGGGCTTCCGTCGCTTCTTCGGCGGACGGAAGCAAGCTGGTCGCTGCCGCCAATGGCGGCGGGATTTGGACGCTTCAAACTAAACCGGTGCCACAGTTAAACCTCGCGCCGTTGGGCAGCAATCTTACTGTTTCTTGGATTATTCCTTCGACAATTTTTGTTTTGCAGCAGAATTTGGATTTGAGCACGACGAATTGGACGAGCGTGACGAACCCGCCGGTGCTCAACCTCGCCAATTTGCGGAACGAAGTGATTCTGCGGCCGCCCGGCAGCAATGTTTTTTACCGGCTCAAAACGCCGTGA
>PLZL01000240.1 GCA_003152145.1 Limisphaerales bacterium | reverse complement strand
TCGGCGGACAGGCTGTTTTTCGCCGCCGCCCACAGATGCCGCAACAGCGCGTCCAGCATCGCAGCCCGGCCCGCGCAAATTTCACGTCCGCCCGCGCCCGCGCGATGCAGCAATTTGAGCCGGTGCGTCTGGACCTTGAGAAAACCTTTGTAGCATGCGAGTTTCTCGACGGCGGTGCTGCTCGCCGGCAGCGTCAAACGCGCTTCGGCGGCGGCTTTGATTTTTTCCAGCAAATCCTGCACGGGCGCACTGTAGCGGCGGTATGCGACCGTCGCAATCATTTCGACCGGCGATCCAGACGCCGCCACCAGCGAAATCTTTCCGTGCGCGCCGGGTTTGCTACACTTTGCGCGCGATGCCAGTCCAACCCGATCCTGATGCCGCGCTGATGCTCCGCGCGAAGCGCGGCGACCGCGCGGCTTTCGCCGGGCTGGTGGACAAATACAAGCAGCCCGTGATGAATTTCATCTACCGCTCGCTGCGTGACGAAATTGAAGCCGAGGATTTGGCGCAAAATGTTTTTCTTCAAGCCTACAAATCCCGCGGCCGCTACCGGCAAACCGCGAAATTCTCCACCTGGCTCTTCACCATCGCGCGGAATTTGTGCCTGAACGAAATCCGCCGCCGCTCGCGCCATCCCGCCGAATCCATCGAGGAGACGCACGCCGAACACGAAGACCAGCCGCGCCAGCAATACGAGGACAAATCACAAATCACCCCGCCGGAAAAACTGTTGCACGGCGAGCTGGCGCAGAAAATCGAGGAGGCGCTCGCCGGACTGCCGGAGAACCAGCGCACCGCCATCCTGCTCTGCCGGCAGGACGAATTGAGCTACGAGGAAATTGCCGAGGTTTTGGACTGCTCGCTTTCCGCCACCAAATCGCTCATCCATCGCGGCCGCGAAACGCTCAAGGAAAAGCTCAAGCCGTATCTCCAAACCGGCGAGTGGAGCGAATCAAAATGATTTTACCGATGGATTTGCAGCCGCAGAAATTGGTCTGCCGCGTTCACCGTCACGTTCGTTGAACTCGTAACCGTCACGTTCACGTATTGGTCGGGCGGGACACCATTGGTCGCGGATTCGACGACCGTTGCGCCGGACTGGTTTGTCACCCAGCCGCTCGCGGCGGCGAACGTCATCAAATTGTTCCAGGTAATCAAATTAGGCGAAGACTGCGCGATAAAAGTGATATCGCCCGCCGAGGTGTTGCGCGGAAAATGAAGCTGGAATTGTTTTCCCGCAAGATTGCCAGTGAACGGATTTGTGCTGGCGACCAGGGGATTGAAGGCATACGCATACGCCAGCAGATTGACGATGCCATCATGATTCGGATCCGCCGAATCGCCGGCAATCGCGGCGTTGTTGGCGTTGGCGCCAAAATATGCAAGTTTCCAGGTGTCAATCGGTGGTTCGATGATGGTCAACACCGCCGTGGATTGCAGTCCCAGAGCCGACGCTCCGTTCGTTGGATTGCTCAAGGCCAGATTTACCGTCACATTCGATTGAACCAGAGTGTTGGCAAGAATCGGCACGGCGAAAGTTTTTGAACCCGACTCGCCGTTCGTCCAGTTCAGCGCGCCGGAAACACTGGTGTAATCCACGCCGTTCGACGCCGTTCCTCCTGCGACTGTGGCATACGCGACTTGCGCCGCACCGTTAGTCCCGTCCATCCGGTTCACGGTGATGGTCGCGGTGGTGTTGCTTTTCTGCACGCTATAATTTGGCGAGCTGAATGAAAATGTCCCGGCGAGCAGACCAAAAATGGAAACGGAATTCGAGCTGCCGACAAACACCTTCCCGTCGGCGACCGTCGGCACGGCGAACTTGACGCCCGCGCCAAGCTGGTCGCGGTTCCCCGCCGCCTGGCCGCTGGTGTAAAGTTCGGTTGTGAAATTCGTGGCATTGCAGGCGACGAGCGTGCCCGCGCTTCCAAGAGTCGAAGGCATTTGGATGGCCCAGACGATGCCGTTGTTGGTGCCGCTGGCGGAGATGCTTGGTGTCGCGCCTGGAAAATTAAATAAGCGGGCGGTGTCGGTCAAAATGGTATTGCCGGCCAGCGCGCCGTTGGTCAATGCGATGGCTTTCAAATTATCTCCGCTACCCGACCCGTAGCCCGCGTAATAAATTCTGCCATTGAAATAAGCCGGTGTGTCGAACGAGCCTTTGATTTTGCCGAGATTGGTTTGCACCACAAAATCAAAGTCTTTGGTCGCGTCGAAATGCCGGTTCCCGGAAGTCATCTGGTCACGGTTGACCACGTAAATCTGTCCCTGCTTGCCCGCGCCGAGCAGCTCGTGCGGGTAAGTCCCCGACTGGTCGGGCAGCAGGAGCAAACCGCCGGAGCCGAGATCCGTGTCGTTGGCCTGCAAGGTGAACTGGTTCCAGGGCGTGAAATAATCCACGACCGCCAGTCCGTTTGTCGTTGAAAGTTTCATGAAACAGTCGCCGTATTCCGTTCCGGCGGAACCGTTCGTCGCGTTGAAAATCCCGTTGCCCGTTTCAAAAAAAAGATTGTTGTTCGTATCCACGGACAATCCGCCGCCGCCCATCCAGATGCCGCCCTCACCCGCGTTCGCGCCATAGGCGGTCACCGTGCTGTTCGGTGTCGAGTTGAAAACATAATTGGTCAGTTTGGCCAGATTGGTGGTGCTAAAACCGATGATCCAGCCGTGATATGGATTGGTGTCCGAGTAACCGGCATATGAAACATAAACAATGCCGTTGGCCAGCGTCAGCGCGCAGCGTTGGATTTCCTGCTTCGCATTGAACGTCACTTTGCCGCCGATGCTGTCCACGCCATTGCCCGGAACACTGGCGCTGATCAACACCGGACTGCCGGTCCGCTCCGTGCCATTCGTAATGTTCAACGCGTGCAGCCGGTGAAAATAACTCGCGCCTTCGTGGGTGAAGGCGTCCACGTAGAGCGTTCCTGAATTCAAATCAATGACCGGCGTGCCGGTTATTCCCACTTCGGGAATGATGTCGCTGTAAGCTCCGGGACGATTTCCGAAATCGCTGTTCGGCGTCGCAGCGGAGGTGCCCAGGTTCGTCTTCCACAGCAGCCCGCCCGCCGTCACCGGCACGTCCGCGTCGAACGCATAGACCGTGTTATGCTGCGTGGCGATGAACAGGACGTTGTGCGTGCCCTGCCCCGGAATCGCCACGCCCGGCGCATACAACGGCTGCGCATACACGCAACCGTCCACTATGTTGGTGAACAGCCGCCCGAACGACGCCGAATTGACGTTCGTCAAGTTCATGATCGTCTCGTTCGTGTTCTGGCCCGTGCGTTGATTGTCGTTGTGGTAAGTCCAGACACCCACCTGCGCGCCGGCAGGCAGCGAGACAAGCGTCAGCGCCAGACAACCGGCGAACAAAACAAAGGGTGAAAGTTTCAAGATTAGGGAAAAGTATATTCCTTATTCGCAATGCTTCAAGAAAAATCCAGCCAGCGCGGACGCGAACCCCAAAAACTCAGCCCATATCAGGCACCGGCGGTTGGAGTGAGTGAAATGTAAAGCTTGGAAAGAAAAACTGAAACCTCCCGGGCCTCGATGAAATCAAATCGGCCCGGCGAGACTCGCTCGATCGGATTAAATCCGTCCGGCGCTCAAGGCGTCACGGCAACGGCGCGGCTGACGGCTGTATAGAGCGCGTCTTTGAGCTTCGCGCGCTTGAATTTCAGTTCGTCAATTTCCTGATCGGTGGCGAACTCGATTTCTTCTTCGAAGCGGCAGATGCTGTCGTCCAGTTGATGGTATTCCTCGAACATCTGGCGGAACCGGTTGTCACTCAACCGCAGGTGGCGGATGGTTTCGCGATGTTCGGGGAATTCACTCACGAACGGATGATGTATATCCATTGGAATTCCTCCGGTTGAAGGTTGGCGGTCGTCGAACTGTTCTTTATTCCCATGACCTGTGAACTGGATTCAAATTAAACCCACTTTGTCTGTTCTGGCTAGCGAAATTTTGAAAAAAATGAAAAAGTTGTTCACTGCGGGAAAATTGCGCCATCCATCCGCAGGCTTCTGCAAAGCCAGATTACCGGGTTCAATCGTTTGGCACCACGCCGATTTCCGCCGCCGAGGTCCAGGCCGCGTCGTTGATTTCGGAAATCGCCTTGAGCTTGATGAACCGGCACTTCTTCGCCTCGAAGGTCACGGTCTTCTTTTCCTTGCCGCTGGCGAACGTCCCCTTGCTTACCGGCTGGCCGAAATCCGTGCCGTCATCGCTGACGTAAAATTCGTAGTCCCCGATGGAGCCGTTGTCCATGTCGTCCTGGCGCGGCAGGTAGGTGAAGCCCTTGATGGTGGACGGCGGGGTGAGTTCAATGATGATTTCGTGCGGATGTTCCGGGCTGGCATCCTGCCACTGCGTGTGCCAGAAGGTGTTCGGATTGCCGTCCACGGCGTTGGTGCCCCGTCCATTCTCGCCAACGGTTTCCTCGCTGTCCACCTTGACGACCGTGAGCACGATTTTGTTTGTCACGACGACCGGCGCCGGCGCGCTGGTTGCGGTGGAATTCGTCGTCGTTTCCTGAGCGGTGGCGGAGAGAACCATGCAGGCGGCTGCGGCGGTTGCGGTCAGGAGGAGATGATGGGCGGTTTTCATAAAAGTTGGGTTTGGTTCAACGGATGTGTGCTGGCGCAAAGTTTTTCAAAAACGGTTTCCACGCGCACCAGTTCGCCCGATATTTGCGCCGGCGTCAAGCCCGAAAATGATTCGTGCGGTTGTGAACCAACAGACCAGTTTAATTTCGCCCCAGCCGTTCCAGCAATTTTCTGCGAATCCCGCCGAAACCGCCGTTGCTGAAAACCACGACGACATCGCCGCCCTGAACATTTTTTGAAACGTGCATGACGATGGCCTCCACGTCGAAAAGGTGGGCCGCGTTTTTGCCGGCGGCTTTCAAGTCCTGCATCAGCTTTTCGGGATTGAGCCGTTCCTCCGGCGCGAGTTGCTCCAGACGCGCCACCTCGGAAACAATCACCGCGTCGGCATCCGCGAAAGACGAGGCGAGTTCGCTTTGAAAAGCATTCCGGCGCGGCGATAAAACATTATGCGCGGCAGCAACGGACTGGAGCGATGCTCAAACATGAAGCCATCGTTTCACACAAAAGTAACTTTTCAAGCGCCCAAAACTGGTTGCACGGAAGTCCAATTCCTGGCAGCATCCATAGAACCTGAAAACGTCGTCGGAGCATCACCAGTCCGCAACGGTTTTCACTATTGATTCTTATGATGAGCGCGGCGTCGCTTTTGAGAGCCNNCCACCCAGCCGCAGAACCAGAGCGTGCGTGTCGGATCAAACGCCGTTTTCACGGTCGTCGCCAGCGGCGAGGCGCCGCTCGTTTACCGATGGTCGTTCAACGGCACGAATCTCACAAACAGCGCGCACGCCGGCGGCGCGACGAGCGCGAGGCTGACGGTCACCAACGTGATTGCCGGTGACGCGGGGAATTACCGGGTCGTGGTCAACAACCATCAAGGCAGCGCGACGAGCAGCGTCGCGACTTTGACCGTGCTGTTCACGAACCATTATGTAAATCTCAACAATTCACATCCAATGCCGCCTTATGCGGACTGGGCTACGGCTTCAACAAACATTCAGGACGCGATTGACGTGGCAGATCCCGGCAACCGTATTTTCGTCACCAATGGAATTTACCGGTTCGGGAACCGCGTGACTTCGGTGACGACCAATTGTGTTGCCGCCGTGATCCCGGTTTCCATCATCAGCATATCCGGCGCGGCACAAACCATCATTGACGGCGGCGGCATGAAGCGTTGCGTTTACCTGACCAATGGTGCCGCGCTTTCAGGATTTACGTTGACGAATGGAACCACGTCGGAAAACGGCGGCGGGGCGGATTGCGAATCGGCGACGGCTGTTCTTACGAGTTGCGTTTTAAGCGGGAACAGCGCCGGGGACAAGGGCGGCGGAGTCTATAACGGCGCGTTGATCAACTGCATTCTCGCCGGCAACTCCTGCACCTTTGGTGGGGGAGCAGCCGCCAGCGTGTTAAACAATTGCACTTTGACCGGCAATTCCGGCGGATATGGCGCCGGTGCGGCATGGAGCACATTGAACAGTTGCGTGGTCAACAGTAACACGAGCTGGAGCATCGGCGGCGGCGCGGCGTCCAGCACCTTGAACAATTGCACGCTGACCGGCAATACTGCCGACCAACACGGCGGCGCGGGGGTTTATTGCACGATGACCAACTGCGTTTTGATTTCCAACTCATCGCAGACCTACGAGGGCGGCGGCGTGGACAGCAGCACGCTCTACAGCTGCATCCTGTCCAACAACACCGCCGGACTGTGGGGCGGCAACGCCGCTTTAAGCACGTTAAATCATTGTTTGCTGATCGGCGGCTCGGCGGGGATGGGCGGTGGCGCGAAGGACTCCACCTTGAACGACTGCACGTTGTCCAACAACAGCGGTTACCAAGGCGGCGGCGCCAACGGCTGCACATTGAGCAATTGCGTGTTGGCCGGTAACTCCGCGTCATCCAGCGGCGGCGGCGCGGCGTCCAGCACACTGATCAACTGCACCGTGACGGGCAATTCCGCCAACGGCGACGGCGGCGGTGTGGATTCGAGCGCTCTCACCAATTGCATCGTCTATTTCAACACTTCCTCGGTCAACGGAAATTATTCCGGCGCGAATTACATGAGCTGGTGCCAGACCACGCCGCTGCCGACCGCCGGGCCGGGCGACACCATTATCGGCGTCAGCAACACCAGCGCCGCGCCAATTTTTGCGGACGCGGCGCACGGCAATTATCGTTTGTATCCCGGCTCGCCTGGAATTGATGCCGGCAACAACGCCGCGATGCCGCTCGCCGTTGATCTCGACGGCAACGCGCGCATCGTGAACGGCACGGTGGACCTCGGCGCTTATGAATTTCAGAATTTCCCGTTCATCGAACTCCAGCCCGCCAGTCAAACGGTGCCGTTCGGGACGCCGTCGGTTTCCTTCAGCGTGGTCGCCGTCGGGCCGGGGACCTTGACTTATCAATGGATGTTCAATGGAACCAACATCGCCGCTGCGACCAATTCCACGCTCACTTTGAACTTCGTGCAATACAGTCAGGCCGGAAATTATTCGGTCGTCGTGGCGAATAGTTTCGGCTCGGCGTTGAGTTCCAACGCGGTGCTGACGGTCATTCTGCCGACGCCGCCGTCGTTTGTGTCGCAGCCCGCGACCAACCAGACGGTTCCGGTGGGAACGAACGTCACGCTGACCGCTTCCGCCACTGGCGCGCCGCCGCCGGCTTATCGCTGGTATTTCAATGGCGCGCCGCTGTCTGACAATTCCCATTACACCGGCGCGGCGGGCACGACGCTGCAAGTTTCAAATGTTCAGACCAACGACACGGGAAATTATTGGGTCGTCGCGACAAACACCGGCGGCGCGATGACGAGTTCGGTCGCGGCCGTCGCGGTTTTGCTGCCGCCGGCAATCACGATGCAACCCGTCAGCCAGATACTCCCGCAAGGCTCGAATGTTACGTTCACCGCTGCGGCATCCGGCGGCGCGCCGCTTTCGTATCAATGGTATTTCAACGGAAATCCGCTGGCGGACGGCGGACAATTTAGCGGTTCGACCACCACCAATCTGGCGATTTCAAATCTCCAGTTGACCAACGGCGGCAATTATATTTTGGTCGTCACCAATCCGGTCGGTTCGGCGACCAGCACCGCGGCGGCGCTCCTGGTGACAGCGCCGCCCGCAATCATCCAGCAACCGGCAAACCAGGCTGCGCAGTGGGGCGCGAGCGCGATTTTCAGCGTCGTCGCCATCGGAACCGCGCCGTTGAATTACCAATGGAGTTTCAATGGCACAAATCTCGACAGCGCGACCAATGCCGCGCTGTTGCTCGCCAATCTCCAGCCGCCGCAGGCTGGCACTTACGCTGTGCTGGTCAGCAATTACGTCGGTTGGGTCGTCAGTTCCAACGCCGCATTGACGGTGAACCTGCCGCCGCCGGGCGTGCCGTTCATCACCGGTTTCAATCCCAATTCCGCGAATCCCGGCGCGACCGTGGCCATCTTCGGCACGAATTTCAGTCCGGTCGCCGACAGCAACATCGTTTATTTCGGCGCGGTGCAGGCGACGGTGCTTTCCGTCAGCGCGACCAATCTGGTCGTGACCGTTCCTGTTGGCGCGACCTGCGCGCCCATCACCGAAACGGTGGGCGGCCTCACGGCGTTTTCGAGCGCGCAGTTTTTGCCGACGTTCCCCGGAGACGGAACGCCGGTCAATTCGTCCACGTTTGCAGCAAGGCAAAATCTGAACACGCCGTCCGGCCCGATGCAGACCGTCATCGCGGACCTGGACGGCGACGGCAAACCGGATTTGGTCGTGGCCAACGTTTACGCGCACGTCATTTCAATTTTCCAAAATGTCGGCACGCCCGGCTCGTTGGACACAAATTCATTCTCGGCGCGGGTTGACCTCCCGGCCATCGGTGGCACTGGTGGCAACCCCATCGGCTTGACTGTGGCGGATGTGGACGGCGACGGCAAATTGGACATTTTGATTTGCGACCCTAATGCGAACCAAATCAAGATTTGCCGGAACATTTCAACGCCGGGTGCGCTGACGACAAATTCCTTTGCCGCGCCGTTTGCTTTGGCCACCAGCGGTGAATCGCGCCATTTGCGTGTGGCGGACGTGGATGGCGACGGCAAGCCGGACATTGTCGTCGCGGATTGGGGCGCGGATTATATTTCCATCTTCAGGAACATCGGCGCGCCCGGCAGCCTCGCATTTGCGCCGAAAGTGGATTTTTCGGCAGGCGCCGGAATTTACGATCTCGTCGTCGCGGATTTGGACGGCGACGGCAAACCGGACATCGCGTGGGCCGGGTTCAATGTTACTGTTATCCGAAACACCAGTGTTCCCGGAACGATTGACGCAAATTCCTTTTCGGCTGCCACGAATTTTGCCGCGCGTGCCGACACCGAATCCATCGTTGCCGTGGACGTGGATGGTGATAGCAAGCTGGATTTGGTTGTCGGTTCGATTCTGGGCAACGCCATGTCGGTGCTTCGCAATCAATCCGTGCCGGGAACCTTCTCGTTTGCGGCGCACGCGGACTTCGGTGCGCCGGGTTTGGTGCATGATGTTCGCGCCGGTGATGTCAACGGCGACGGCAAACCAGACGTCATGCTCGACAGCGAGTCGGGCAGCTCCATGTCTGTGTTCCAGAACGGCAGCACGCCAGGTGGCTTCAATTCCAGCTCGTTGAGCAACCGGGTTGATTTTGCGGCCGGCTTGGGTGCATGGGGCGTTTCCGTCGGCGACTTGGACGGCGACGGTCGCACCGATGTCGTTCTGGCCAACAGCTACGACAACAACATTTCCATTTATCAAAACCAGCAACCGTTCGGCGGCGCGCCAATCATCATCGCGCAGCTGGCCAATTTGACGGTCCCGTTGAACAACACGGCGCAACTCACGGGAACCGTCATGGGCCAGTCTCCGTTGGGCTATCAATGGTATTTCAATGGAACCAATCTGACGGACAACGCGCGCATCACCGGCTCAGCCACCGGCAGCTTGAGCATTTCCAACGCTCTGCTTCCGGATTCAGGAAATTATTATTTTGTCGTCACGAATTCGCTCGGCTCGGCAACCAGCGCGGTGGCCGTCGTCACGGTCATAATCCTGACTCCAACCTTCGTGCAACAACCGCAGAGTCAGACGAACGTTCTCGGAAGCAACGCGGTTTTTTCCGCGGGCGTCAGCGGCAGCCTGCCGATGGCATTCCAGTGGTTCACGAACGGCGGGCCCTTGTCCGACGGCGGGGAATTCAGCGGCTCGACGACCGCCGCGCTGACGATCTCCGGCGCGCAAACCAATGACGCCATCAGTTATTGGCTCGTCGCCTCGAACGCCGCCGGCATGGCGACCAGTTCGGTGGTCAATCTCACGGTCGTGTTGCCGGTGATCATCACGCAACAGCCGTCGAATCAAACCGTGGCGGTCGGCTCCATGTTTGCGTTGACCACGGCGGCGGATGGCTCCGGTCCTTTGGGCTACCAATGGTATTTCAACAACTCGCCCTTGACCGACAACAGCCGTATCACCGGCTCGGCGACCGGCAGCTTGAGCATTTCCAACGCCCAAACTTCCGACACGGGAAATTACACTGTCGTGGCGACCAATTTGCTGACCGCCGCGACCAGTTCGGTTGCGACTGTCACTGTTCTCACGCCGCCAGGCGTCACGGTGCAGCCGATTGGACGCTCGATTCCACTAGGATTGACCAATATTTTTGCCGCCGCCGCTTCCGGTGCGGCGCCACTTTTGTATCAATGGCGGCTCAACGGCACGGACATTCCTGGCGCGACGAACACCAGTTATTTCATCGCCGCCACCGGCACGAATGATTTGGGTGTTTATCAATTTGTCGCGAGCAACGCCGTCGGCGTGGCGGTGGGCAGCAACGCATGGCTGACGGTCGGGCCGGTCGCCGCTTGGGGATACAATTTCTACAACCAATGCACCGTGCCGCCGGGCTTGAGCAATGTGACCATGATTGCTGGTGGTGTCACTTACAGTCTGGCCTCGCGATTGGACGGCAGTTTCGCCGCGTGGGGCAATGCCAGCGGAGTGACCAATTCAGGCTGGACGAATGTCATCGCCGTTTCCGCCACCGCGGGCGGGGCGCTGGCGCTTCGCTCGGATGGCAGTGTGGTGGGTTCGTCCGCATTAAACCCGCTGGTATTCAAAGTTTTTCCCAGCAACGTCGTCACCATCGCCGCCGGTTACAGTCATGGGTTGGCATTGCGCGCGGAAGGAACAGTTGTCGGATGGGGGAATGCGCAGGTTGGCGGACCTTTTCCTCCGGGAATCGTTCCACCGGGATTGACCAAAGTCATCGCCCTTGCCGCCGGTTATCAACACAGCATGGCGTTGCGGAGCGATGGCACGGTTGCCGCGTGGGGCTTTGGCGTAGCGACGAATGTTCCCCTCGGCTTGAGCAACGTCGTCGCCATCGCCGCCGGATTCACGCACAGTTTGGTATTGAAGTCGGACGGAACGCTGGCGGCATGGGGCAGCGGCCCGGGCACAAACATTCCCGCCGGACTGTCCAATGTCATGGCGATTGCCGCCGGCGGCTACACGGACCAACGGACCAGCGTCAGCTTCGCCGTGCGTTCCAACGGCACGGTCGTCGCCTGGGGTTTAAGCCCATACAGCCAGACCAACGTGCCTTCCGGGTTGAGCAATGTCGTTGCCATTGCCGACGGCTCGTATCACACGCTCGCGCTGGTGAACGACGGCACACCGCAAATCCTCCGGCAGCCGGCGGGTGCAACCGCATGGTCTGGTCGCGATTGGACTTTGCAGGTCGTGGCCGCCGGCGCTGCGCCGTTGAATTATCAATGGTTGGTCAACGGAACGAACTTTGATGGCGCTACCAATGCAAGCCTGATGCTCCCGGCCATTCAATCTACCAGCGCTGGGAATTATCAGGTGGTTGTCAGCAATTCGCTCGGTATTGCAACGAGCCTTGCCGCACCGGTAACGGTGATGGACAGCGCTCCGTTCCTGTTGACGCAGCCAGCGACCAATCTCTCCGTTTATCTTGGCAGCAAACTCGCCCTGTCAACCGCCGTTGCCGGTTCGGGGCCGCTGCAATTGCAATGGCTGGTCAACAGCAACAACATTCCCGGCGCGACGAACGACACCNNTCATCAATGTGACCGTGCGGCAACTCGTCACCTGGGGTGACAACGTCAATGGCGTGACGAACATGCCGCCCGGCCTGACCAACGTGGCGGCGATTTCCGCGAATTTTTACGGCAACATCGCCTTGCGCCAGGACGGGACGGTCGTGATATGGGGCAACAGCGGTTCCATCCCGACGAACACGGCGGCGGGCATTTCCAACGTCGTCGAAGTCAGCGCGGGGAATGGTTTCAATATGGTCCTGCGGGCCGATGGCAGACCGTTCGCGTGGGGCGGCAGCATGGGCCCGGTTTTCTCCAATGCCGTTATCGCCCAGTCAAACATCGTCGCCATCGAGGCGGGCAATTTCAGTTGCGCGTTGTCGAAAAATGACGGCACGGTGGTGCGAATCACTTCCAATGGCGCCTTCCCGGTCAGCGGTTTGTCCAATGCGATTTCGGTGGAGCCATTTGACGACGGCTTCATCGCTTTGAAGGCGGACGGGACGGTCTATTCGCAACTCGGCGGATCATCGGCGCCTTCGACTTTGACGAATGTATTGTCCATTGCCTCCGCCCGCTATCAGGGGCTGGCGGTTAAACGCGACGGCAGAATCCAGGACTGGCCGCAGACACTGTTGCCGGCGGGCACATCCAACATCATCGCGGTCGCGGCGGGCGGGTTCAACGCCGGACCGGAATTTGCCCTGCGTCAGGATGGATCAATCATCACCGGCGGTTCCGCCACCACCACCAATGTTCCGTATGGGCTGGCCAGGGNNACCTCCAGCTTTGTCGTCAGCTCCAAGGGCGCGCCGCAATGGTTTGGCCAGACCGCCATGACGCACGACGGCGTCAGCGCCGCCCAAAGCGCGCCGATTGGAAACAATCTGTCGTCCTTCATGCGCATGTGGATCGGCGGACCCATCACCGTCCAGTTCTGGTGGAAGGTTTCATCGGCGACCAATCACGGCGTCTTGAGCTTTTCCGCCGGCGGAACCGTGCTGACGAACATTTCCGGCGAAGTGGACTGGCAGCCATGCACCGTGAGCGTGCCGGCGGGAAATCAAATCCTGCAATGGACCTACGCGAAGGACGGCAGCGCCGCCGCCGGCCAGGACGCCGCGTGGGTGGATCAATTACAATTGATACCGCAGCCGCCGGTGATTTCAACGCAGCCCGCCAGCCAGAATGTCGTGGGACCGACCAACGTCGTGTTCAACGTCGCCGTCACCGGCACGCCGCCGCTGGTCTATCGCTGGTGGAAGGACGGCAGCCTCGTGCCGGGTGGCAATGCCGCCTCGCTCGTGCTGTTGAATGCGATGCGCACGAACTCCGGCACTTACTGGGTGGTGGTGACCAACGTTGCCAGCGGCGTGACCAGCAGCAACGCCGTCCTCGATGTGCGCGTGCCGCAATTGTTGAGCGTCCCGGTGTTCCAGCCGGATGGAAGCATTCTGCTTACGTCAACTGACTCCGGCGGCGGTCAGCTTGCCTTGACCGATCTGGCGAATCTTCAGGTTCAGGTCAGCACGAATCTCGTGGATTGGATGACGCTGTCAAATGCTCTGGTTCTCACCAACGGTGCGATTCAATTGCAGGACGCCGGCGCCACGAACTCTCCGATGCGTTTTTATAGGATTTTGGAAAACTGGTAAGCGCGATTATCTTCGCCCCAGCCGCGTAAAATGGAATATACGAGCGACCTCTATGAAAGCCTCTACGCGGCCAGCCGCACCAGCAATTTTCCGTGGATCCCGCCGAAGCCGCCGTTGCTGAAAACCACCACCACGTCGCCCCCGCCGGCCATTTTCGCCACGTGCGCGACGATGGTTTCCACGTCCGGCAAATAGGCTGCGTCCTTGCCGGCGGCCTTCAAATCCT
>PLZL01000265.1:1951-5685 GCA_003152145.1 Limisphaerales bacterium | reverse complement strand
TGGCGCCCCGGCGCCTCGACAACCTGCGCGAGTTGATCCGCGGGAAGGGCGTGATCCGCGTCGAGGAGATTTGCAGCCAGTTGCGGGTCTCGCCCGCCACAGTGCGGCGGGATTTGGACCAACTGGAGGAAGCCGGCACGATCCGCCGCGTCCACGGCGGCGCGGTGAGCGTCGAAAGCCGGCTGGAGGAGCCGCTGTTTGACGACAAGGCGTCCATCGCCGCGCGGGAAAAAAATCGCATCGCCCAAGCCGCGCTGCAATTCGTCGAACCGGGCGACACGATTTATCTGGATGGCGGCAGCACGGTGCTGGAGTTCGCGCAACTGCTGCACGACCGCACGAATCTCACGGTGGTGACCAATTCGCTGCGCGCGGCGCACGAACTGGCCGGGCGCGGGCCGCGTTTGATTTTAATTGGCGGCGAGTTGCGCCGGTTGAGCCAGACGATGGTCGGGCCGCTGACGCGGTGCATTTTGCAGGAATTGCACGTGGACAAGGCGTTCATGGGCACCATCGGGCTGACCTTGAGGGAAGGATTGACGACGACGGATCCCAGCGAGGCTTATACGAAGGAACTGGTAATGCGCCAGGCACGGCAGGTGATTCTGCTGGCCGATTCGGGCAAGGCCGGCAAGGTGGCGTTCGCGCGCGCCGGCCGGCTGGAAAACATCCATGCCTTTGTCACCGACCAGGCATTGGACAAAAATTTTGCGAAGGAACTGATTAAAAAAGGAATCAAAGTGATCAAGGCATGATGCCGCGACCGACGAACTGAAAATAATTATGACAACCACGACATTGGAAAAACCAATCAAGAAAAAATCCACGAAATCCGCGACCTATTTGAGCGACATGCGGCCCAAGTTCGAGCCGTTTGAAATCAATTGCGGCAAGATTTCCGCCTATCGCTTCAAGGGCGGCTTGAAACAGGAACTCGCCGCGAAAAAAATAACCAAGGAGGAGGCGGTGAACCTGCTCGAGGACATGCTGATGATCCGCGAGCTGGAGGAAATGATCGTCAAGCTCCGCTCCGGCGCGTATGACCCGATCCGCGATTTCAATTATCGCGGGCCGACGCACGTGTCGGTCGGGCAGGAAGGCACGGCGGCGGGCGCGTGTTCCGTGCTGCACATCGCCGACAAAATCACCAGCACACACCGCGGCCACGGCGAGAGCCTGGCGAAGGGCACGGTCTCCATCCGCGAAATGACCGACGAGCAGCTCAAACAGCGCGTGCCGAATTGCAAGACGACCAAACATGGGGAATTGCTGGAAGCCGCCTTGGAAGAACACGTTTATCGGATGATTTGCGAATTGTTCGGCAAGGAGGACGGCTATTGCAAAGGGCGCGGCGGCTCAATGCACATCGCCGATTTCACCGTCGGCCATCTCGGCGCCAACGCGATTGTCGGCGGCGGCGTGTCAATTGCGACGGGCGCGGCAATTGGTTTGCGTTATCAGAAAAAAGACGCGGTCGTCTGCTGCTTCGCCGGCGACGGCGCTTATGCAAACGGCGTCGTGCTTGAGTCCATGAACTTTGCGACGCAAGCGCAGTTCACGAATCATCTGGCCGACCGCAAATTTGGCGTGCCGATGATTTTCCTCATCATCAACAACCATTACGGCATGACCCATCGCACCGACGACGAGGTGATGGGCGTAAGCCGCATCGCTCGTCGCGCCGCCGGCTTTGCGGACAACAACATGCACGCTGAAATCGTCAACGGCATGGACCCGCTCGCCGTTCGCGACGCCGTGACGCGCGCCGCCGAACTTTGCCACAAGGGCCAGGGCCCGGTGCTGCTCGATTGCGACACCTACCGCTATTGGGGACATTCCTTGAGCGACCCGCGCAACGAATATCGCACGAAGGAGGAAGAAACCGCGTGGAAAACGGTTGACCCGATCGTAACGTTCAAGGCGCAGATTTTGGAAAGCAAAGTTCTCACGGCGAAAGAACTTGCTGCTTTGGAAGAGACCGTCCGCGACCGCAACGCCCGTGCCGCCAAGCGCGCCGCCGCCGCCGCCGATCCGGCCGCCGAGGACGTGATCAAATACATGTATACCGACACGAAGTGCGAGACCGTTCCCGCCGAGTTCGCCAAAGTCGAAATCATTGAGCCGCTGCCGGAAATCAAGCGCGTCAACGGCGAAATCACCTACAAGGACGCCATCCGGGAGGCGCTCATCGAGGAAATGAAACGCGACCAGCGCGTGCTGTTTTACGGCGAGGACGTGGCCGATTACGGCGGCGCGTTCAAGGCGACGAAAGGTTTGATGGAATCCTTCGGGCGCGACCGCGTTTTCAACACGCCGATTTCCGAGGCGTGCATTTGCGGCACGGGCATCGGGCTGGCGATGATCGGTCTGCGGCCGGTGATCGAGTTGATGTATTTCGATTTCGCGCTGATGTCGTCCGATCAAATCAGCAATCAGGCCGCGAAATGGCATTACATGAGCGGCGCGCAAACTGAAGTGCCGCTCGTGCTGCGCGTCTCCGCCGGTGCGGGCAAAGGCTACGGTGGCCAGCATTCGCAGACGCTCGAATCCATATTCTGCCACGTGCCGGGACTTTACGTCGTTTATCCCGCGACGCCGTATGACGCGAAGGGCATGTTGAAATCGGCCATCCGCGACAACAATCCGGTCATGTTCATTGAGTCGCAGGGTTTGTATGGCATGAAAGGCCCGGTGCCGACGGAAGAGTATCTCGTTCCGCTCGGCGTCGCTGAAGTGAAACGCGAAGGCTCGGACATCACGTTCGTCGCGTGGGGACCGCTCGTCCACGATTGCTTGAAGGCGGCGGACAAATTGAAAGCGGAAAAAAATGTTTCCGCCGAGGTGATTGACGTGCGCTCGCTCGTGCCGCTCGATCTCGACACCATATTGCGCTCGGTGCAAAAGACCGGACGCTGCGTGGTCGCCAGCCAGGCGATTCACATCGGCAGTTACACGGGCGAAATCGCCTCGACAATTTCGGACGCGATTTTTGATTACCTCGACGCGCCGGTCAAACGGGTCGGCGCCAAGAACGGCATCGCGCCGCAATCGCATATTCTCGAAGCGGCATTTTTGCCGAGCCTCAACGACCTGCTCGCCGCGGCCAAGTCCATTCTGTAAGGAGCGATTATGGCCACACCCATCATTATGCCGAAGTTCGGTCAGATGACCGAAGAAAGCGCCATCGTCGAATGGCTCAAAAAGGAAGGCGACAAAATCGCCAAAGGCGACATCCTTTTCACCGTCGAGACCGACAAATCGGTTATGGAGGTGGAAAGTTTCGAGGCCGGCACGCTGTTGAAAATCGTCGTGCCGCCGCGCGTCAATGTGCCGGTGCAAAGCACGGTCGGTTTTCTGGGCAATCCCGGCGAACCGATTCCCGTTGTCGCGGCTCCAGCACCTGCCGCACCCAAACCTGTAGCCGCAGCCGCGCCAGAGGTAGGGCGCGCTGTCCCCAGCGCGCCGCCAACGCCTTCGCCCGCGCGGACGGCTGGGACAGCCATCCCTACCGCAGCGCCAATTGCCGCGCCAGTCGCTCCCCTGCCCGCTCCGGCGGCGCCATCGCTGTTCCGCATCAGCCCACGCGCGGCGGCGCTGGCGGAACATTCCGTCATTGACGCCACACGCATCAAGGGCACAGGACCCGAAGGCCGCGTGGTTGAAAAAGACGTGCGAAATTATTTGCAGCAGCACGGCTATGACAAGCTCCGCATCAGCCCCGCCGCCAAGGAACT
>PLZL01000265.1:0-1923 GCA_003152145.1 Limisphaerales bacterium | reverse complement strand
CCGCATTTTTACGTCACCGTCGCCGTGGACATGACCGAGTTGATCGCCTACCGCAACCAGCTCAAGGAGGCGGGCGCGCCTTACACCGTCACAGATTTCATAGCCGAGGCGGTGGTGCTGACGTTGCAGGAATTCCCCGACGTGAACAGCTCGACCGACGGCAAGACCACGCGTTGGAACAGCCACGTCAACCTCGGCATCGCCGTTTCGCTCGAACAGGGACTCGTCGTGCCGGTCATCCGTGCCGCCGAGCAATTGCCGCTGCTGGAAATCTGCCAGCGTTCAAAGGAACTCGCCGCGAAGGCGCGCGCCGGCAAGGCCACGCCCGATGATTTGAGCGGCGGCACGTTCACCATTTCCAACATGGGCATGATGGACGTGGAAAGCTTCGGCCCCATCATCAACCCCGGCGAAAGCGCCATCCTCGGCGTGGCCAGCACCAAGCCGCAGCCGGTCGTGCGTGATGGCAAGATTGTCGTGCGCCAGATGATGAAGCTCACGCTCTCGTGCGACCATCGCATCGTGGACGGCGCGCTCGGCGCGAAATTCACCAACGCCATCAAACAAAAACTTGAGGACATCGAATTATGGAAACGGCTGACGGCGTAGTTTCGTTGGAGTTTAACCTTCAGGTTGGAATTTCAACCCGGTTTGGGTAAAATGCGTGTTACGAAAACTGAAAGCAGAAAGGTTTGTTATGCCTCTATTTCATTTGAATGTTGCTGAAAACAAAATGACGCCGATACAACCACGTAAATTTGCTGATGTGAATTTACGCGAGCGGCGGGACTTGCAGAAACTTCTGCGCGCGAATTCAACAGCAATTGAAAATGTAATTGGCCAAAAGATTAAGATTATTGCCGAAGAGTTCAGCAACTGGGAAGACAGCTCACGACGTGTGGATCTTCTCGCCTTAGATGCAGGCGAACATACGGAAGCAGGCACAAAAGCAAATTTGATTGTCATAGAACTGAAGCGGGTTGAAGAGGGTGGGCACATGGAACTCCAATCAATCCGTTATGCTGCTATGCTTTCAGGAATGGATTTTAACTCCGTAGTTCAAGCCTACGAAAAGTTTTCAAAGAAACCAACGGCAGAAGCTCAAACCGAACTGCTCGCGTTTCTTGAAACGCCAGATGCGGCAGGAGTTCTCATCAGTAAAACACCGCGAATCATTCTCATCAGTCCCAGCTTCTCCACAGAAATTACAACAACGGTTCTGTGGCTAAACGACGAGTTTGAATTGGACATTCAGTGCCTTGAAGCAGTCCCATACCAAATCGGCGATGAACTCTACCTTGACCTTGAGCAAGTGATTCCACTGCCTGAAGCGCAAGAATACATTGTCCAACAAAGGGAAAAGACTCATAAGGAGGAGAAGCAAGCATCAATCACACGCGGCGAGAGAACAGTTCCGATGTTAGTTGATCGTGGAATCCTAAATACAAACGACCGGCTTTATTTGATAAAACTACCCAAGCCTGGTTTAGTTCTTCCAACTGAAAAGGCCAAGCACGCGACATTTATAAGCGACCAAGAGATTCGATGGGATTTTGATGGAAAGAGTTATTCTTCATTGAGCAGACTCTGTCGAAAGATTTGTGAAGAATTTGGCGGTGACGTCGGGTCTGGCGCTTTCCAAGGACCACTTTTTTGGGCAAAAGAAGGCCAAAACAAGTCCCTTGCTGATATTGCAAAAGCGCTGCCACCAAAACAAACGACCAGCCAGTGAAGTTAAGAGCGGTTAGAACTTTAATCTCGAAATATATCTATGGAAACATTTGACATCGCAGTCATCGGCGCCGGCCCCGGCGGTTACCCGGCGGCCATCCGCGCTGCGCAACTCGGCGCAAAGGTCGCCATCATCGAAAAGGAAAAGCTCGGCGGCACCTGCCTGAACTGGGGCTGCATCCCCACCAAGGC
>PLZL01000030.1 GCA_003152145.1 Limisphaerales bacterium | reverse complement strand
CTTTTGGATGCGAAGCGCAAAGGAAAATTGAAAACCATTTCATTCGAACACGAAGGCAAAACTGTTTCCGTGTCTGCCGAGGAAATTTTATTTGCACTCGGTCGCGTGCCGAACATCGCGTCACTCGGCCTGGAAAACGCCGGAGTGAAAACTGAAAATAGCCGCATCGTCACGAACGACAAAATGCAGACGAGCGCGCCACACATTTGCGCGGCGGGCGATTGCACCGGGCCTCACGAAATCGTCCACATAGCCGTGCAGCAGGGCGAAATCGCGGCGCACAACATCGCGAACCCGAAATCAAAACGCAAAATGGATCACCGGCTTTTGATTTCAGTCGTGTTCACCGAGCCGCAAGTGGCGTTCGTCGGTCTGACCGAAAAGGAAGCCGCCTCGCGTAAAATCCCATTTCTCGCTTCGAGTTATCCGTTCAACGATCATGGCAAGTCGCTCATCATGGAGGCGANNGGACGGCTTTGTGAAATTGCTGGCGAACCCGAAATCCGGAGAAATCCTTGGCGGCGCGTGCGTCGGCCCGGTCGGCGGCGAATTGATTCATGAAGTTGTTGCGGCGATGGCAAAGCGCATGACCGTTCACGAACTCGCGGGGATGCCGCACTATCATCCGACGCTCGCGGAAATCTGGACCTACCCGGCGGAGGAATTGGCGGCGAAAATTCGCCAGGTCTAAAAGCCGCCTTCCCAATGCCACTGACCGTCGCGTTCTTTCCCTATGCGCAGGCTGTTTGTTTGCGTGCCTCCATTCTTCCATCGGACTTCGTAAGGCACAAGTATCCATGAATTCGGACCTTCCTTGTAAGGCTTGCCAAGACTGACGATTTCAAGCCCAGCCACAAGGTTTTTGTTCTGGTCGGTGAAGATATCGTCGAAGCGCTTGCCTTTCGGCGCATCCGACGGCCAATACTTGGCGACGGTGTTCCAATCCGCGTCTTTAAACGCTTCGAGAAAGCCTCTGGCAACTTGTGCGGCCTCCGTGGACTGTTGTGGCGTCAGTGTTTGTTGAACCATCCGGTGTGGTTGCACGGAATTTACCTTCTGGCGATTAAGCCAGACGAGGGGAGTGACGATAAGCGCGGCCAAGACGACCGCGGCGACGATGCCGATTTTAGTTCCTTTTGTCATAATGGGAGTCTTTGATTTGTTTTTGAGCGAAAGTGTCAGGAAGACGGCGGCGCCCGCCGCCAGAATGAACAGGAACAAACCCATCAATAATTTGCCCTGCCAGCCGAAGATTTCGAAGTCGCGCCCTTGAACGTAGATTGGACATTCAACTCCTTTTTCCGCCAGCAACGAGAGCGTGGCTTTGTCTGTAGGCGCGATGAACTTGGAAAGTTTTCCGTTTTCCTGCAACTTGATCCAAAGTTCGTCGTAATAATCATCCGAATATTGGAAAGCGGATTTATAGTGGAACCGCATGACAAAGAATTGGGCGTCCTGGCTTTTTTCTGCAATAATCTTCTGTGCCTCTGTCGTGGATATTTTTTCCACTTTCCAATTTGAGTCGGAAACACCAAGCCCGAGAAAAGCACCCGCCACAATCATCGCCAGCACAACCGACCAAATAAAAAACGTCTTTCTCGTTCCGCCCGATTCCGCAGTTTCCTGCCGGCGGGATTTTCGCCGTTGCCAAACCCAAAGCGCCAGCGCCGCCATGATCACCACATACATGATGTCCAGCCATTTTCTAAATCCGGCGTGAAAGTTCTCCCGCGAACCAAACAACCAGCCCAGCGGAACCCAAAGCAGTATTGGAAGAAGCACGAACACGACTAGGCACACGGCCAAAACGCTCCAAAATCGCGTGACCGATCCACACTGTTGCGATTCTCCGGCGGCGTCGCGGCCCATTTTATAGCCAAGCCAGCCGCCCAGGGAAACAAACGGGGCAACCGGAACAACGATTTTGAGAATGGCTTGAAGAAACGCGACCAATCCTGTCGCCTTCGCTGCTGCGCCACCCTTGGCGGCAGCCGTACCGGCAGCCACCGCCTTGGTGGTTGTTGCGAGCAGTGGCGACACCGCCAACACGCCGAGCGTGAACGCCTTGCCCGGTTTCGTCCGCTCCAATGCGCCTTCGACAAACGCCAGCACTTGCTCCTGCAACAATTTCCGTCCCCGCGAAAGCCGTTGCTTTACGGCGTCTTCACTCAATTCCAAATTTTGCGCGATGGCTTCAATGGATTGATGCTCGCGGTAAAATAAAACGAGCGGCTCACGATAGATTTCCGGAATGCGTTCGAGCGAGCGCCAAAGGATCGCAGCTTCTTCATTGCTGATGGTTTGATCAACCGGCAGCGGTTCGGGCGAATGCGATTCGGAAATTTCGTCCAGCGATTCGGCGCGGTAGCTCGGCTCGCGCCCTTGTTTGCGCAGCGAATTGTTGGTGAGATTCCGGGCGATGCCGCAGAGCCACGCGCGCAATTTTTCCGGCTCGCGCAATCCGGCCAGTTGCTTCCACGCGGCGACAAACGTTTCCTGCGCCAAATCCTCGCTCTGGCTCAAGCTGCCGGTGGCGCTGTAAGCCCGCGAACAAACCAGCGATTGATAACGCGCGACGATTTGCCCGAAGGCATCGCGGTCGCCGGAAAGGCTGGCGCTGACCAATTCAGCATCGTTGTTTGCCGCCGCGGAAATCATTCTGGCTGTCATCATATCGTCGCATCAGTGGCAGGAAAGCGCGAAGAGGTGACAGGAA
>PLZL01000219.1 GCA_003152145.1 Limisphaerales bacterium | reverse complement strand
TTTTTCATCAATGATCAACAATTGGCATTGACAAAGCCCGCAGTCAGGGTTTGCTTCCAGGGCCGCAACCATTTTTTCCAGACAATCCGGCATCATGGTATCATCGCTCGTGGCGATATACACATATTCACCGCGCGCCTGTCGGATGCATGGATTCCAACTGCCCGGAGTTCCCTCGCGCGGCCCCTGGGAGATGCGCATTCTCGGTTCGTGCGCCGCCAATTCCTGAATATATTCCCAGGCACCATCATCGGAATAACTGTCGTAAACGATCAACTCCCAGTCTTGAAACGTCTGGTTGAAAATAGTCTCGAACCGTTCCGGCAAAAATGGCCGGGTGTTTAGATTCGGAACACAAATGGAAACTTTGGCAGCCACGTTAAATTAACGTCTCGAAGCTATTTATGACTGGCTCCTAAAATTGATGGAGCAAACGAAAAGTGGATTATTTCCCATCACTTGGCACCGCGATTCCATACTCCTCGCGAAGGCGTGTCAATATCGCGTTCCAGACTGTATCAATCGAGGTAGAATTCGCATCTTGAGAATTCAAAATCCGCCGCGTGACACCATGAAAGTGCGAAATATATTTGTCATGCACCGCGGCTTGGAAGCCGACAAACAAGTAATCCCGCTCATATCGCAAGTGCTGGAAAATATCAGCGCCGGTATCGCAACAAACATAGCTGGGCTTGGCATTGTAGAACGTTCTGCGAAAAGGATTCAAAAAAATCAGCCGGCTGCGGACCCATCGTTCATGGCGGAATCGTGAGTAAAGAAACTTTGAAAGGCGGGGAACGGGCGGAAAGTCATTGTATATGGTGCGGTCAATGAAGGAGAAACCCGCATCGAGAGCCTCGCGAATCTTGGCCGTGTTGAGCATTGTAAAAGGCATCCACATGCGCTCCTGATAAAGCCCGAACTTTTCATGGTCAAACCCCATCTGAACCTTTGTCAGCCATTCCGGCCCGTGAATAAACCCCCAGCCGAAAATTCGCGGATCATCCAAAGTATCGTCCATGATATTTAGAATGGTTCGATTTAAGATTTCCGTGTCCGAATCAATTAACAGGACATGCTCGGCTGAAATATGTTTGAAAAGCCAGTCAAGCGTGAGGCCGTGCGGCTTCAACGGGGCGGTTAAAAAATCAAACTCATAATCTTTCATCAACTTTTCGAAATACTCCCCGCTGCCATCTTTTGACTCGCAATCAATGACCAAAACCGGCATCTGCGCATAACGCAAGGCACTGAGCAATGCCAATGTCGTTACCCATTTGGTATTGACATTGATGATTACGGTGCGTCTTTTAACAGCGGGTAAATCTGCAATCTTATTGATTGTCATAATTTACTTCAGAAATCCCGGTTCCAAATAGTTGTCTCACATATTTTGAGCAACATAACGCTTACCAAAAGTAATCCAGTGGTTTGAGTTGATAGCGCAATTCTTTGGAACGCTCGCCAATTATCTTAGCCGGAACACCGGCTACAATTGCATAAGGCTTCACGTTCCTGGTGACCACCGCGCCGGCGGCAACCACGGCTCCTTTACCGATTCGCACACCCGGAAGCAAAGCCGCCCGGCAACTAATCCATGCAAAATCTTCAATGATGACCGGCGCGGATTCACAGCCAAAATCCCGGGCGTTGACCTGGTGCTGCATGGTCCAAATCCAGACTCCGGTTGAAAAGTTGACGGAATTGCCAATGGTCAAACCTCCGCGCCCGTCGAGGGTGCATTGATCGCCGATGCTGGTAAAATCGCCAATGGTAATCCGGTGCGGATCGCGAATTTCACAACTGTTGAAGATGACCGAATCCTTTCCCAATTTGAGATGGTAAATGCGCCGGTAAATCCAATGCCGCAGCCGTTGACTCGGCAACTTGCCGGTGTATTGGAGCAGCAGAAAGTTCAGGGATGAGCGTAAACTTGTCATTGGAAAAATTGAGGAATATGTCTAGCTTGACACATTCCGATAAACCTCGAAAGTTTTTGCCGCCGTGTTCTGCCATGAGAATCGCGCAGCGCGGTCCTTCCCCCGCCGGATATAATCTTCCCGGCGGCTGCCAAGCTTCGGCAGGGCGAGAATGCGTTCTGTCAATTCATCTATTGAATTGGGGTCAAATAAAATCGCCGCATCTCCAACAACTTCTGGAATACTCGGACTGTTTGCCGCAATGACTACTGTGCCGCAAGCCATCGCCTCCAACGGCGGAATGCCGAAACCTTCATACATGGAAGGATAGACGAATGCCATTGAACAACGATAGAGTTTTGCCAAATGTTTGTCGAGCACTTGACCGAGATTCCGAACTCGCTTCCGAATTTTCAGCGCGTCCAAAAGCCCGCGCTCCGCCTACCAATTATTGTCGCAAGCGAAAAAATATTTGTTCATAGGTCATCAGATTGGTATAAGGTCCGACAACAACCGGGCCTGGGACATCGATATATGGGCCGGCAACATTGGTGGAGCTTTGCAACGTAAAATTCCCAGTCCAGTTCATCACAAGATTTGTATCCTGAATTCCAATGGATATAGAACCAGGGCGGGGAAGCACTGAAATGAATTGGACAGAATCAACATACCAACGGCCCGCAGTCCACCCGCTGACATAAGTAAAAGTGAGTTTGGGATTGGCGGTGTTGGGCGTGATCGTTCCCACCGTTACCCATTGGTTGTTAATATTATTACTTACACCGCCAGAAAACGCCGCAGTAGTGCTGGGGATTGTCGTGCTGGATACGCCCGCAATTGTGGCGGCAACGACAAAGTTGGACGACTCCGGAAAGTTTCCAGCGATTTTACCCCAGGTGACAGCCACTGAATAGGTCGGCCCGACGAGGAGGGTGGGCGTTACGGAAAAGGCGGGCGATGGGGTAAAAGTGCCGGTAAAGCGGCAGCTCGCAGAGGTGCAACCTGGGGCGGTGCTTTTGGCGGAGGAAATTGTCGAAGAGAATCCTTGGAACGAAAAAGCAGGATTGTTTGCGCCAGTGGTGCTATTGCCGGAGCGGCTCTCGACGACGTTGGTGGTCTCAACGGGAACGGTGTTCATTACCCGAAGCGTGCCGTCAATGGTCAGCGTATTGGTATCCCAGGCCAACTCATATCCGGGAATCAAGGGGCTGAAGGAGGCGAACGATCCCGAGTAATTGGTGGCATCAAACAGCTTAAAAGCTTGCCCCGCCGAAAACGGACCCGTGACATCATTGAGAACCAGTGTGCCACCGTAAATGACCGAAGAAAGGCCGACGATTTCACCATTAGTCCCTGCGCTTGCATCAACCGCAAATGTGGCCGAGCCGCCAGACAGCACAGTTAGAGAATTAGAAATTAGCAGCGGGATGCCAAGATTGGCCAAGACCGTTCCGCCACTGACTTGGACCGGCCCGGCGAATGTCCCGGTTCCGCTCAAGGTTCCGCCCGTCACGAACACCGAATTTGATATGGTGCCAGCTATTATTAGTGCGCCATTGTTAATTGTCGTTGAACCACTGCAAAGGTTAGTTCCAGTTATTGCCACGGTGCCCCATCCAGATATGGTTAGATTACCCGGGCCGCTCATCATCCCGCTGATGGTAAGTTGAATTCCAGTGCCGACTTTCCAGGATTGATCCGCACTTAAAATCAGCGGCGAACCGATCGTTGAGTTGTTGAGGGCCGAAACTAGGTCAATTCCGGAGGTGACCGTGAGGGCATTGCCATGGATATACATGGGCGGGGTATCCTGGATGGTCAAGGTATGCACCGTGGTATCCTGCGTCAGCGGGATGTCAAAATTACCCACGCTCAGATGATTAAAAATGACGTCGTTGGTTGCAGTTGCTGTCATGTTCGAAAACCAATTATTACTGTCATTCCAATCGGAGGAAGCGGCTCCGGTCCAAAACACCATTGAAGACGGGGCATAATAGCGGACATAATCCACCACCATTTTGGTGCTGCTCATTCCCAGCGGTTCGTAACCACCCGCAGGACTAATTCCGGCCCAGGAGGGACTTTGCACCTGCGAACTGAACATTATAACTTCCGACCGATCGGAATGCCCGGCGGTCGTAACAAGATTTGTAATGCCGTCAATGCCAAATTCATAATCCGTGGGTGTCCACAAAACACTGTAAGTGTGAAAACCCGAACTGNNTCCCAATGCAAAGTCTCCTGCACGGAATCACTTACAATATTCGTATTGCTGACATCCACATAACGATGCTCGCAAATATCGACTTCAGCGCCCGAGGCCGAAGGGTCGCCAATATGTTCACCCCCGGTCGGCGTTTGCAGCCAGAAGGCCGACCATGTGGCATTAGAGTCAGAAAATTCAATGCTGGACTCGTAATAACCATAGAATGAGTTGAACAGCCCCGCACTGGAAATGATGCCTGTATAATTTACGCCATTGGTCGTATAGGTGTTAATAGTAAGATTGCCGTTAGTAACAGAAATCGCATCTATCGTATCTACAGCATTTTGGGATACTTGATTAAAATAAAACCATTTAGTCGGGTCAAGCGAAGTCCCGGCAAATTCATCGCTCCAGACTAAATAGTATCCAGGCGGGGGGGTTGCCGAGGCATTTAGCGCGACGAACCAACCCAGCGCAACGAGGGCCAAGGATGCTAATGAAGTCCCACTTTTGGCCAAACCCTTTTTAAAGCAAAAAAACTCAATTATATTCATAACATATATTCTAAACTGTTATCGCTAGGATCATGTATATTGTTGGGAGATATGAAGGATGTTTTCATTTTTTTCTGTTTTGTTGAATGTCCGTTATTTTTTTTCTCAGTTTGATTTTTTTATTTTTAATAATGGGGACAAATTACACAGTCCGGCAGTCCTTCGCTATAAGGTGTTTTACCCAGGCCAGATTTGATGCATTCAGCCCTGCCAGAGCAGATCGGAATGGCGGACTAATGCCCCATCTTTTGGGATGCAGGAGGATTGTGTCCTGTCATAAACAATCAACTTCCAGTCTTGAAACGTCTGGTTGAAAATCGTCTCAAACCGTTCCGGCAAAAAAGGCCGTGTATTCAGGTTTGGAACACAAATGGAAACTTTGGGAGCTTTCATTTTTATCTATCACCAAAAATGCAAACCCGATTTCAGCTGATAACGCAAATCGCGGGAACGCTCGCCAATTTTCTTTGCCGGAACACCGGCGACGATCGCATAAGGTTCCACGTCTTTTGTGACGACCGCGCCAGCGGCCACGACGGCTCCCTTGCCGATTCGGACCCCCGGAAGCAACACCGCCCGGCAACTGATCCAGGCATAATCTTCGATGACAACCGGTGCGGATTCACAACCAAAAGCAGGGTCATTGA
>PLZL01000225.1 GCA_003152145.1 Limisphaerales bacterium | reverse complement strand
GCCGCGTGCCTGAATTTCCTGCGCGAATACGACCTGATGGGTGATTTGAAACTGAACATCGAAACCAACCACGCCACGCTGGCCGGTCACTCCATGCAGCACGAACTCGAAGTGGTGGGTTCGGCAGGCGCGCTCGGTTCGGTGGATGCCAATACGGGCGACGAACTGATCGGCTGGGACACCGACCAGTTCCCCACCAGCATTTATCTCACGACGCAGATCATGCTCACCATCCTCAAATACGGCGGGTTCACCACCGGCGGCTTGAATTTCGACGCCAAGGTTCGCCGCGAAAGTTTCGAGCCGGTGGATTTGTTCCATGCCCACATCGGCGGTATGGACGCCTTCGCACGCGGCCTGAAGATTGCCGCCGCCATTCGCAGAGATGGACGCCTCGCGGAATTTGTGAAGCAGCGTTATTCGTCCTGGGATTCGGGCATCGGTGCGAAAATCGAGTCCGGCAAAGCTTCGCTGAAGGAAATTGAAGCTTACATCCTGAAGAAAGGCGAAGTGACACCCAACGTCAGCGGCCGGCAGGAATTCCTGGAAAATCTCATCAACGAATTCATCTGACTCTTCAGAGGGTCTTTTTGACTCCGTTGTGGGATCGTTGGATTCGTCTCTGGTTCGCAAACGCATTTTGGCGATTGATTGACGCAAAATGGCGTTGTGAAAACAGGCCTCGTTTAGTTTCATAAAACAAACACAGCCTGCAGTATCAATCCGGTTATTGCCGGCAGCTTGGGTTCCGGAGAAACTCCGCTTGACCCCGCATTTGAGCCAAAAGCTGCATCTGCTGGAATAAATTGCAGCGACACGAAATTTTGAACAATTCAAAAAACAACAACCATGAATACCATTAACCTTAAGCAATTCGAAGTCTGGTTCGTCACCGGCAGCCAGCATCTTTACGGCCCGGAAACCCTGAAGAAGGTCGCCGAACATTCGCAGGAAATCGCCAGGACGCTCAATGTCGCGCCCGCGATTCCGGTGAAGGTCATCTTCAAGCCCGTGCTGGTCACGCCTGACGCGGTGACAGAACTTTGCCAGACCGCGAACAACGCGCCGAAGTGCATCGGCCTCATCACCTGGTGCCACACGTTCTCGCCGTCGAAGATGTGGATCAACGGCCTTAAACAGCTTCGCAAACCTGTGGCGCATCTGCACACGCAATACAACCGCGACATCCCGTGGGCGACGATTGACATGGATTTCATGAACATGAACCAGGCCGCGCACGGCGACCGCGAGCATGGCTTCATCTGGAGCCGGATGCGGCTGAACCGCAAGGTGGTCGTCGGCTTCTGGCAGGAAAAATCCACGCAGGACAAACTTGGCGCGTGGGCGCGCGCCGCGGCGGCGTGGGCCGACTGGCAGACCGCGAAGTTCTGCCGCTTCGGCGACAATATGCGCGAAGTGGCCGTGACCGAAGGCGACAAGGTTGCCGCACAGATGAAATTCGGTTTCGCCGTGAATGGCTACGGCGTCGGCGACCTGGTGAAAGTCGTCAACGATGCGATGGAAAAGGAAGTTGACGCGCTGTGCAAAACTTACGAGGCAACCTACGAAATTTCCGGTGATTTGAAAAAGGGCGGCAAGCGCCACAAATCCGTCCGCGAAGCTGCGCGCATCGAACTCGGCCTGCGCGCGTTTCTGACGAACGGCGGATTCAAGGGTTTCACGACGACGTTTGAGGATTTGCACGGCCTCGTGCAATTGCCCGGCCTCGCGCCGCAACGGCTCATGGCCGACGGTTACGGTTTCGCCGGCGAAGGCGACTGGAAAACCGCCGCGCTCGTCCGCGCGATGAAAGTCATGGCGAGCGGACTCAAGGGCGGCACGTCGTTCATGGAGGATTACACCTATCATTTGCAGCCGGGCAACAAGGTCGTGCTCGGCGCGCACATGCTGGAGATTTGTCCGAGCATCGCGGATGGCAGGGCGTCGTTGCAGGTGCATCCGCTCGGCATCGGCGGCAAGGCCGACCCGGCGCGGCTCGTCTTCAACACGCCCGCCGGCCCGGCGGTGAACGCGGCGCTGATGGATTTCGGCAACCGCTTCCGTCTGCTCATCAACGAAGTGGATGTCGTCAAACCCGAACAGCCGATGCCCAAGCTGCCGGTGGCACAGGCCGTCTGGAAATGCCGTCCGAATTTCGAGGATGCCTGCGCCGCGTGGATTTACGCAGGCGGCGCGCATCACACCGGCTTCAGCCAGGCCGTCACGACGGAGATGCTCGAAGACTTCGCGGCGATTGCCGGGCTCGAAGTGGTCGTGATTGACGCCGGCACGAAGCTGCGCCAGTTCAAACAGGAACTGGTCTGGAACGATGCGGCCTACGGTCTGAAGAGCGGTTGGGCCGCGTAATACGCGGCTGGGTTTCCTGATCGCCATTTATTGGAGCGAGGCCAGTCCGGCGGATTGGAAGGCGACATCAGCGAAGGCCACCGCCGATGCCGGAACGCTCTTGCAGCGCCGATCCGGCAAGAAATGGCAGCGACGCATTTTGGCGGCCTTTTGACGCAAATTGGCGTTGCCAAATTTCTTGGCGCCACGAATCATGCCCGGCAATTCCTGATATTTTGCGCATGACAAACTCGACGTGGAAAATCCTCCTCTTCGGAACGGCGCTGATCATCGGGAGCATGACCAACGGATGCAAGTCGCCGCGATCCTCCGGTCACTCCGGCGCGGTGACGGCGACGACCATCACGCCCAACGCCCAACCTGCGAAAATTTCCGTGGCCGTGGACCAGCCCGGTGCGCAGCTTAATCCGGCGATGTGGGGGATTTTCTTCGAGGACATCAACTTCGGCGCGGACGGCGGGCTTTACGCTGAGATGGTCAAGAATCGCGGGTTTGAATTTCCTGAGGCGCTGATGGGCTGGACTAAAATCAGTCCCAGCAACGCCCGCGGGCAGTTGTCCATCCGCGATGAAGATCCCTTTAATACCGCCAATCCTCACTATCTGCGCGTTGAGTCCGAAGGCAAGGATGTCATTGGTATCGCCAATGAAGGTTTTCGCGGCATCGGCGTGAGCAAAGGCGAGGCTTACAATTTTTCCGCCCAAATCCGCAACGTTTCCGGCACACCGACATTGCGCATCGCGCTTTATGGCGGCGACGGCGCGGTGCTGGACTCCGTGAATTTGAAGGATTTTTCCGGGGACTGGAAGAAAATCACGGCCGTGCTGCATCCGAACGACACCGACACCAAGGCAAAACTTTATGTGCTGGTTGAAGGCAAGGGTGGCGTTGACCTCGACATGATTTCGCTTTTCCCGGAACACACCTGGAAAAATCGTCCCGGCGGTTTGCGCGCAGACATGGTGCAGGCGCTGGCCGACATGAAGCCCGGCTTCCTGCGTTTTCCCGGCGGCTGCATCGTCGAGGGCAGCGTGCTCGAACGCCGTTATCAGTGGAAAAAAACCATCGGCCCGGTCGAGGAACGCCCGCTTTTGATCGACCGCTGGAATTATGAATTTGTCCACCGGCCCACGCCGGATTATTATCAATCATTCGGCCTCGGCTTCTATGAATATTTCCTGGTGTGCGAGGACATCGGCGCGCAACCGCTGCCGATTTTGAATTGCGGCATGGCCTGCCAGTTCAATTCCGGCGAGCTTTGCCCGATTGATGAGCTTGGGCCCTACATTCAGGACGCGCTCGACCTGATTGAGTTTGCCAACGGCCCGGCGACGAGCGCGTGGGGCGCGAAACGCGCAGCCATGGGACATCCCGAACCGTTTAACCTGAAAATGATGGGCGTTGGCAACGAACAATGGGGCCAGCAATACATTGATCGCTACGCGAAATTTGCCCAGGCCATCAAGGCGAAGTATCCCGACATCAAGCTCGTCTCCGCCGCCGGTCCGGAACCGGCGGACGACCGTTTCAAATTCGCGTGGCCCAAGCTGCGCGAATTGCACGCGGACATCGTTGACGAACATTGCTACGCGAATCCAAGCTGGTTTTTCGAGAACACGCACCGCTACGACAATTACGACCGCAACGGTCCGAAGGTTTTCTTCGGCGAGTATGCGGCCCAAAGCGACAAGATCGTCAGCGTCAAAAACCGCAACAATCTTGAATGCGCCCTCGCCGAAGCCGCCTGCATGACCGGACTTGAACGCAACGGCGACGTGGTGCGCATGGCGAGTTACGCGCCGCTCTTCGCCAATTCGGAAGCATGGCAGTGGACGCCTGACTTGATCTGGGTGAACAGCCTGAACATTTATCGCACTCCCAATTATTATGTGCAGCAGCTCTTCAGCCTGAACCACGGCGACGTGGTTCTGCCCGTGAAATTGGATTCGCCGACCGGCGCAAAACTGTTTGCCTCCGCCACGCGCGACAACGCCAGCGGGGAAATCATCCTCAAAGTCGTCAACGGCGACAAAACCGCCGCCAGCGTGCAACTGAACCTAACCGGTCTGGGAAACATTTCTTCGGACGCAAAACTTATCGTGCTGGCCGGCGAACCCAACGATGAAAATTCCTTTGCCGGCCCGCAAAGCATCTCGCCCAAGGAAAGCGTCTTGAACATTTCCAGTCCGGCATTTCAACACGATTTTCCCGCGAACTCGCTCACCATCCTGCGGTTGAAATAGGCGATGACACTGTGACTTTTGTGATTCAACCCTGATCTGGTTGAATCATGTCCTCGATAAAATCCATATTGTTCACGTTCGCTTTGTGCTGGCATTGCTGGCGTTGTCATGTATCCGGCTGACAGAGCACGTTCCACGCATATAGATATTCCTGCTCTCTTTCATTTGCTTCAGCAGGGTAGCTCTGGTAAAAAGTGATGGCCCGTAATCGTTGACCCACAATGAAAGGATGGCCGAAAATGAAATGCTCTTTTCTCAAAATTCGAAGAAACGAAGGCGCGATCAGGCCGCTTGACGTGGCGGCGATTGTTTGCGTGGTGGGTGTGCTGGCTTTCCTGTTCCTTTTCGGCGCAACCCGCTCAAAGGAACACGCGTTGCGGACGCAATGCCAGGGAAATCTCCAGCAGATTGCCAATGCGTTGGCGCTCTACTCGAAAGACAACAAGGATTTGTTGCCCGATTGCACGGCGGCCAATCCGCGTTTCGCCGGTTCGCTGTGGCCGTGGGACATGAACACCAATCTGGTAAGCGATCTGGAATCCAAGGGTGTTGGACGCCAGATGTTTTACTGCCCGGCCAATCCCACGATGAACGATGACCGGCACTGGAATTTTTGGCAGCAGACTCACGGGTCGGTCAGCCTCATAGGATACGGGATGTTGTTCAAAGGGATTGGACAAGTTCCGCGAAATCTGTGGCGGGCGAGCTTGACCGGTGATGGACAAACACCTCCAGAAGAGACAGAGTTGAGCTTCGATGCGACGGCATGTGTGGATGATGATTACCTGAAAATCCAGGGAATCTGGGTGGACCGCAGCAATCATATGCACGACAAAAATCCTCTTGGAGGAAACGTGCTCTTTGAGGATCAGCATGTGGAATGGCGCGACTTCAAAGACATGGAAGTTCGTTTCAGCACCATCGGTCCCGGCGGACCGGTGCGATGGAATTTTTGAACAGTGATTCGGAATCAGCGTTTCAGTATCTGGCAGCCGTAAATCCCGCCGGCTTTTTTTCGGGGATACGCTTGAAAGACGACGGTGACTTCGGTTTTCCCTCGGGTCAGAGTTTGCGGAATGTCGTATTCCACGCTGAAGTAGTGGCCGGGATCGTTGAACTCCAATTGTTGAGTGGCAATCACCTTGTCATTGACAAGAATGTCGAAGCGACGCGCTGCATTATCATTTCCCCAGTATTTGCAGCGGAGAGTCATCGGCTGGACCGGATCAACTTTCATGACGTAACTGACAAATCCGCCATTCAAGGCATCGCGGACGGGGTTGTTCATGTATGTTCCATGAGTGCTGAACATGGTTTTCATGCCGTGCTCGGATTCAGATGCGGAATCGCTGATTTTCACCTCGTCCACAAGGCGTGCGGCCAGCGTTGCCGGTGTGCTGGCGGCCTCTTCCTTCGCCGTGATTTGCCGGCCATGTTTCGGGTTTAACACCACAAAACCAACCGTGAGGAAAACCAGTGTGAAAATCAAAAACGAATAGCCAAGAACCAATCCTGTCACGGCCAGGCCTTTTCCGTGAATTGCCGGGTCGCGGCGAATTCGAGCCTTGGCGATGTGGCCGAAAATAATTCCCGGAATGCTGCCAATGCCAAGCCCAAGGGAGCAAACCAGCGAGAGGAGTGCGGACGTTGAGATTTGTTTGGCGTCCGGTGCCGAGGCCGGAGCCTGGGAGCCGGCGCGAGTGATCGGAGTGTTTGCGGGTGGAGCCGGCACCGTCAGTGTTTGCTGGCAGGAAGGACAGGCGACCTGGCTGCCTTGCAGGGCGGCGTCGCCGGACATGTGTTGACCACAGTGCGGGCAATTAAACTTGAATTCACTCATGGCATTATTCCTCGCGGTGACTGTTGTTCCTGTTCAATTTATTTTTTTCACGACTAACACTTCAACCGGAGCATTTGATTCAACCAAATCCAGGCCGAGCTGTTCGATAAATATTTTCTTTGCCTGTTGGAGCGCGTCACTCGGCTGGCCGGGTGTCCGCCGTATCATTGGGAATTGAATGTCATATGACCCTGTCAATCCCGTTTGATCAATCACCGGCAACTGTAATTGCGATTCAAGAATGGACGTAAGAATGGCCACATTCGGAACCCGCATCATTCCTGGCTGGTTTGGTGCCGGGGTTGCTGTTCGCATTGCCATCGGTGTCAAGCCCGGAGCGTTTGTATGGTCCAGCCGGAGGATCAAAACATTGGTCTGCATTATTTCACGTTCCGCGACGAGGCCAAATTTGCTTTTGACCTCCGCCTGCAATGCCTCGCGCGCGCCACTGGGTTGCTTGGCGATAAAGTCAAATTGGCCCGGCGGCATTTGATCGGGAAGAATCGTCCGCGCCCGGCTAGTCCAATTGTAAGCCGACAGAACAACAGAATCAGCGGGCATGCGGATACCAATTACCGCATTCGATTGCCAAGCTGACCAGCCACCGGAAGGTGGCGTGTATTCGGTGGGGATAATCACAACTTGAACCGGAGCATCCTGCAACAGGCGGGGATTGAACCTCGGCGCCTGCCACGAATAGGTTTTCTTGCTGACATCCAGGTTTGCCGGCTGGTTGAACGCGTCCACGACCTGCACTAGATTCGTCCTTCTGTCCGCTGGCTGCGCGGCGATAACCTTACCCTTGAACCACGGAAGCCCGAAGTGAAGCTGGGCCACATCCGCCGCGCCAACGAGCGTGACGACCACGATCCAAAACGAAATGTCTTTATGCAAAGGCTTGCTCATAAAACTTATCTTTCCAGAACCACCCGATTGTTTATTCAATAATCACTCCGCAACGTGTTCCTCACCACCAGAAAGTCGGACAGGCCGGATCATCTGTCCGAGGCATCATCTCCGCGAAAATGCGCCATCTTACGCTGCCGTCCAACATCGCCACATTGTCGCCGGCGGGCATTCCCTTTACCAGATGCGCGCACCGGTGCGGCAGGGGCGCATAACCACCGACTATGCCCGAGTATTGATATGTGGCGCGTTGCGCCGGATCCTTTTCCCCGCGTTCCGAAATCACCGCGCCCGCGACCATCGCACGATCCGATGGACTGGGCGCGGGCAGCGTGATGTCGCCAAACTGTATCGGTTGCGGAGCGACAGAGCGATTCCAATTCGTTTCCGTAACGCTGGCGGTGCCGGGAAATGTCATCGCATAGCCGATCACGCGGTAAGGGTCGCCGGTTCTTCCGCCATAATTCCAAAGACCGTCCTGGTTCATTTCCGGAAAACCGGGGTCATACATAATATCCCGCGTGACACCTTGTTTCATCAGCACATCACAGACCGAATACGGCAGGTCCCACGCCCACAACCCTCCCTTCATTTCCGGCATCCGGTCATTATTGTCGTTGCCATACAGGATCAAACCCAAATTGAACTGTCTAAGATTATTCAAGCATTGAATGCGACGCCCTCTCTCTTTTGCGGAAGAAAGCACGGGCATAAGCAACGCGGCAAGAATGCCAATGATGGCTATCACAACCAGTAGTTCGATCAGAGTGAATGCCGCCTTTGAAGACGCGACCGGGTTTGATTGAAACTGGAATTTCAATAATCTGCCTGCCGTGCTACACACACGGTTGGGCGTGGGCCTGAATGGTTCCTCCTCATTGCCGAGCAGAGCATTCATGGTTTTTACTGTTTAACAGCAATCCAGGAGAAGTCCAACAAAAACAAGTCAAAAACCTGCGGCCAAAAACGGATTTGATCCGCGCACAAATAATCATAAACCATTAAATGGCAGCGACGCATTTTGGCGGCCTTTTAACGCAAATTGGCGTTGCGGAATTTTTTGGCGATGCGAATCATCCCCGGATGTCCATTTGAGCAACCCCTGAATTTTTTGCGCATGACAATCTTCCAATTGAAAAACTGGCTCGCCGGAGTGGCGCTGTCGGCCGCCCTGGCGGCAAGCGCGCAGCCGGCAAAAATCACCGTGGATGCGGCGCATCCCGCCCACGCAATTTCACCAACGTTGTGGGGAATTTTCTTCGAGGACATCAATTTGTCCGCCGACGGCGGCATTTACCCGGAACTGGTGCGCAACCGCTCGTTCGAGGACGCCGACACGCCGGAGGATTGGAAGTTCGCCAATGTTGGCGATGGCACGAGCGAGGCGTCAGTCATCACCGCGGATGTGCATGCACAGCCGCCGCCGTTGAATCCGTTCAACCGGAAATCGCTCCACGTGAGAGTGAACGGCGCGTTCACCTTGGAGAATGAAGGTTACTGGGGCATGAACATCGTGCAAGGCGACGGCTACACGCTCAAGCTCGCGGCGCGCGGCGAAAACTTCAACGGCAAACTCACGGCGAAAATTTTGAACAGCACCGGCGCAGTTCTCGCCAGCGGCGACCTTTCCAGCATCAGCAACGACTGGCGTTATCGCACGCTGGATTTGACGGCGACCGGCAGCGACCCGAAGGCGAGACTGGAAATCTCCGGCGACGGCAAGGGCGTTTTGTTCCTAGACATGATTTCACTCATGCCGAAAAAGACATGGAAGGATCATGGCCTGCGCACCGACCTCGCGGAATCACTCGACGCGCTGCATCCCAGGTTTCTGCGTTTTCCCGGCGGCTGCTGGGTGGAAGGCGATGATTTCGCGCACATGAACCATTGGAAGAACACCATCGGCAACATTGACACGCGCACGCCGCTTTGGAACATCTGGAAGTATTATTCCACACAGGGTCTCGGCTATCACGAGTATCTCCAGCTCGCGGAAGACCTCGGGGCGGAGCCGCTGTTCTGCATCAACANNTCGACGCGATTGAATATGCCAACGGCCCCACAAATTCCGTCTGGGGCGCAATGCGCGCCGCCGCCGGCCATCCCGCACCGTTTAATTTGAAATACATGGAAATCGGCAATGAAAACGGCGGTTTTAATGGCTATGTCGAACACTGGAATCTTTTTTACAAGGCCATCAGGGCCAAATATCCCTACCTTGAATTTGTGGCGGATGGTTGGGACAAATTCGGCAACATGCAACCGGACATTGTGGATGACCATTATTACGACACGCCGGAATGGTTCATGCGCCATGCGAACCAATACGATAAAACCGACCGCAACGGCCCGAAGGTCTTCGTCGGGGAATACGCCGTCACCAAAGACTGCGGCCTGGGCAATCTGCGCGGCGCGATTGGCGAAGCGGCTTTCATGACCGGTCTGGAGCGCAATTCCGACGAAGTGGTCATGGCCAGCTACGCGCCATTGCTGGTGAACCTGAACCATCGCGCTTGGAATCCCGACCTCATCAACTTTGACAGCTCGAAGTGGTATGGCCTGCCGAGTTACTACGTCCAAAAACTATTCGCCGAAAATCGCGGCGACGTTTACCTGCCGACGGATGTGCAATCGCCCGTCGTGGAACCGGCAGTGACCGGCGGCATGATCGGCGTCGGCACCTGGAACACGGCGGCGGAGTTCAAGGACATCCAAGTCACCGCCCCGGACGGAAAAGTTTTGTTCACATCCGATTTCAGCAGCGGCACGCAGGGCTGGAAACTGCTTGGTAACGGCGCGGATTGGAAAGTTCAAGACGGCGCGTTGCGGCAGACGGCGGAAAAGGAATTCATCCGGGCGCTTGCCGGCGACAAGTCGTGGACAGATTACACGCTCACACTCAAGGCCCGGAAAATTTCCGGCGCTGAAGGCTTCCTGATTTTGTTCCGCATCAACGGCACCGAAGACCGCACCTGGTGGAACATCGGCGGCTGGGGCAACACGCTGGACGGCGTCGAGTCCGGCGGCACGCTTGATTCCAAATCGAGCCACATCGAGACTGACCACTGGTATGACCTCAAGATTACCGTCGCCGGCAACCACGTCAAATGCTGGCTTGATGGCGAACTGATTCACGATCTGGATTTTGATGCGGGCGGCAAAATCAACAGCCTCTACGCCACCTCGGCGACGGAAGCGCAGTCCGGCGACGTCATCATAAAGGTCGTGAACGCGGGCACCGGTCCGCTCGAAACGCAGGTGAATCTGGCCGGCGCCAACAATCTTTCCGGCGAAGGCTCGGCCACCGTGTTGACTTCGGACAGTCCGGCGGATGAAAATTCCCTGGAAAATCCGACGAAAGTATCACCGGAGACCGAAACGGTGAATTTCAGCGGAACCATTTTGACCCGCACGTTTCCCGGAAATTCATTTACCGTATTGCGTCTGAAGGCGAAGAATTGAAAATTGTGGATCGCCGGTCTCCGACCCGGCGCGCTGGTGTTTGCATTTGAAACATGCCGGGACGGAGACCGGCGTTCCGATGATTGAGAAAGAATTTATGTCAACAAAATACACGATTGGATTGGACTACGGCACAAACTCCGTCCGCGCGCTCGTCGTGGACACGGCGAACGGACGCGAAGTCGGCACGGCGGTTTGGAACTACGAACACGGCACGGCGGGCGTGATTTTGTCGCGCGACCCGAACCTCGCCCGCCAGCATCCCGCCGATTACGTCAAGGGCGCGGAAATCACCATCAAAAAGGCGCTGGCCGACGCGAAGAAAAACGCGCGCGGCTTCAAACCAGAACAGGTCGTCGGCATCGGCGTGGACACGACCGGCAGCACGCCGCTGCCGGTGGACGCGAACGGGCAGCCGCTCGCGTTCCAGAAAAAATTTGCGAACAACCCCGCCGCGATGGCGTGGCTCTGGAAAGACCACACCGGCGTCGCCGAAGCCGCCGAAATCACCGCGCTCGCAAAAAAAATCCGCCCGCAATTTCTCGCCAAGTGCGGCGGGACGTATTCCAGCGAATGGTTTTTCAGCAAAGTCCTGCATTGCCTCCGCACCGCGCCGGAAGTTTTCAACGCCGCGCATTCGTGGATTGAACTCGCGGACTTCGTTCCCGCCGAACTGACCGGCACGCTCGCGCCGGACAAATTCATCGCGGGCGTCTGCGCCGCCGGCCACAAGGCGATGTGGAACGCAAACTGGAATGGTTATCCCGACGCGGAATTTCTTTCGCAGCTTGATTCGAAACTTGGCGAATTGCGTTCGCGCTTGCCGGCGCGTGTTCATTCGATTGACCGCGCCGTCGGCGGCTTGACGGAGGCGTGGGCGAAGAAGGCCGGGTTGAAAGTGGGAATTCCCGTCGCCGTGGGCGCGTTTGACGCGCATCTCGGCGCGGTCGGTTCCGGCGTTGCNNAGTTCCGAATCTCCAACACACAGGCGAGACGCCTGTGCCACTACGGAGCAACTCGCCGACGTGCCGGGGCTTTGCGGCATCGTGGACGGCAGCGTGTTGCCCGGCTATTTCGGACTCGAAGCCGGTCAGTCGGCGGTGGGCGACATCTTCAACTGGTGGGTGAATTACATCCAGCCGCACGGCGAAAAATTGTCGCACAAGGCGCTCGACGCGGAGGCGATGAAATTGAAGCCCGGCGAAAGCGGCTTGCTCGCGCTGGACTGGAACAATGGCAACCGCACCATCCTCGTGGATCAGCGGCTCACCGGCTTGCTCGTCGGCCAGACACTTTACACCACGCCGGCGGAAGTCTATCGCGCGCTCATCGAGGCGACAGCGTTCGGCGCGCTGACCATCATCAACCGGTTCGAGGAATACGGCGTCAAGATTTCGCAGGTCGTCAACTGCGGCGGCATCGCGGAAAAGAGCGCCATCACGATGCAAATTTACGCGGACGTGACGGGCCGGCCGATGAAAATTTCGCGTTCGGCGCAAACCTGCGCGCTCGGCTCGGCCATCGCGGCGGCGGTCGTCGCCGGGGCGCATAAAAATTATGCCGCGGCGCAAAAGGCAATGACGGGGCTGAAACCGAAAATTTACAAGCCAAACCCGAAGGCGCACGCGGTTTATCGGGAATTGTATCCGATTTACAAAAAGTTGCACGACGCGTTTGGCACGCGGGAGTGGCATGGAAATTTGCACGGCGTGATGAAGGAACTGATTGACATGCGCAATCGGGTTCGGAAATAATTCTGCCAATCCCCATGCTTGAGGAATTAAAGCAGCAGGTCTGCGAGGCAAACCTTGATTTGGTCAAGGAAGGCTTGGTCATCCAGACTTGGGGCAACGCCAGCGACATTGACCGCGAGCGCGGCCTCGTCGTCATCAAACCGTCCGGCGTGCCTTACGCCAGCATGAAGCCGCAGCACATGGTCGTCGTCTCGCTGGAGAGCGGCAAGGTCGTTGACGGCTACCTCAAACCGAGTTCCGACACACCAACGCACTTGGTGCTTTACCGCGCGTTCCTGAAAATCGGCGGCGTCGTCCACACACACAGCCTGCACGCGACGGCGTGGGCGCAGGCGTGCCGGGCGATTCCGGCTTACGGCACGACCCAGGCGGATTACTGGTATGGCGAGGTGCCATGCACGCGCAAGATGAAGCCGGCGGAAATCAAGAAGGATTACGAGGCGAACACCGGCCACGTCATCGTCGAGACGTTCAGAAAGTTGGATCATTTGGAGCATCCCGCCGTGCTCGTCGCCAGCCACGGGCCGTTTTGCTGGGGCAAGGATGTCCGCGATGCGGTTCACAATGCGGTCACGCTGGAATTCATCGCACGTTTGAACAGCGAGACGCTGCGCATCAATCCGAAGACACCGCCAATGCAACCGGTGTTGCTGGACAAGCATTATCTCCGCAAACACGGACCCAAGGCTTATTACGGACAAAAATGAAACGCATCGCGATTATTCTTGTTCTGGCGTGCGGACTATTTTTGCCGCCGGCAGGGTTTGGAGCCGAAAGCACCAACACGGTTTTGCTGTTCTCGTTTTTTCGCGAGCCGAATGGCCAGGCTGGTTTGTTCCTGGCCACGAGCAAGGACGGCCTGAAGTGGACGGAACTGAAACCGCCCAATGGCAAGTCGTTTCTGGAACCACAGGTTGGCGGCAAGCTGATGCGTGATCCGAGCCTGCGGCAGGGCACGGACGGCGTGTTTCATCTGGTCTGGACGACGAGCTGGGCCCGCCCGCCGGTGTTCGGCTACGCGAGTTCCACTGATTTGATCCACTGGTCGGAAGAGCGCGCGATTCCGGTGATGGAAAATGATCCGACCGCGGAAAATGTCTGGGCGCCGGAATTGTTTTACGACGCGGAGAAACAGCAGTGGCTGGTTTTCTGGGCGACGACGATTCCTGGCAAATTTCCGGAGACGGAAAATTCAGGCGACCATAACCACCGGATTTATTACGTCGCGACAATGGACTTCACGAATTTTTCACCGACGAGGCTGCTGTATGACGGCGGTTTCAACGTGATTGATGCGACAATGCTGGCTGCGGACGCCAGATTTTATCTGATCGTCAAGGACGAGACGAAAAATCCGGTGAAGAAAAATCTGCACATAGCGGTGAGCGATTCTGCGGAAGGGCCGTTTGGTCCGGCCAGCCCGGCAATTTCAACCAACTGGGTGGAAGGACCGACGGCGGTTAAAATCGGCGGCGAGTATTACATCTACTTTGACCATTACGGGAATCCCAAATACTATGGCGCGATTAAATCTACCGACTTGAAAGAATGGCATGACATTTCGCCGGAGGTGTCCTTTCCAAAAGGCATCCGGCACGGAACAGTTTCGATGGTCCCGGAAAGCGCCGTGCAACAAATCCAAAACCCATGATAGCAAAACAACATACCGATATGAACCACCACATCACACAAGCAATGACGGCTGGACTGCTGGCAGTATCTCTGGCAGGCTGCGCCTCTATGTCCACCTCCAAATCATCATCCACCATCACGAAAGCCGATTTTGGCAAGACGCCGGACGGCAAGCCGGTGGAAATCTACACGCTGCGCAATTCCAAAGGCGCCGGGGCGTGCATAATCACCTACGGCGGCATTGTGCAAAAACTCGTCATGCCGGACAAAAACGGCAACTATGCCGATGTTGTTAACGGCTTCGACACTCTTGACGGCTATACCAATCCCAAATATGTGGGCGCCTGCCCGTATTTCGGCGCGCTCATCGGCCGTTACGGCAACCGCATCGGCAGCGCGAAATTCACGCTCGAAGGCCAGACCTACACGCTCGCCAAAAACAACAACGGCAATTCGCTGCACGGCGGATTGAAAGGTTTTGACAAGGTCGTCTGGACGGCGGTGA